>CAISVC010000040.1 GCA_903888815.1 uncultured Fibrobacterota bacterium | reverse complement strand
GAATCTGAACTTTTTTAATTACCACCGTGCTGTTTCCCGGCAGATATGCCGCATCCATCATTCCCTTCTTTATTCGCTCCCTGTCATTCATAATCATTCTTTTCCCCCATCATACTGATATAGTGCACTAGCACAGTTTCTCTAAATGGTATTGTTTCTTCAAGTCTATCCTTAATCCATCATGTTTTCCGTTCAATAAGCTTTACGGGAATCGTTATCGTCATCCCTTTCCCCGCAGTTCCTTTCTGCAGATTATTAATCGCCTGCACGGCTTTAATACCGATCAACCTCAGCCGCTGATCCATGGTCGTAAGCGGTATATAGGAAGTCACGGTATCGATCATGTTCCCGAACCCGATAAGGGCGACATCTTTTCCCACCAGCACCCTTTTCTCCAGAAAAGCGCCTATAGCGCCCATGGCCTCATAATCGTTTGCGCAGATCACCGCATCGCTTTTTTGAAGCGCAGGATAATGCTTCTTAATGGTTTCATAGGCGGATATTGCGTCAAAATCGGTATCGATAAAAACGACTGTTTTGCCCTCGACAAGTTTGAACTTACGGGCCGCTTCCTGCATGCCAATAATTCTTTCCCGTGCGTTATATTGTTTTTCCCGCCCTTTCATGACCATAATGGATTTCGCGTTCCTTTTGGTCACAAGATATTCAATCATTGCGAAACCCGCCTGCCGGTAATTGTTGACGATATTAATTGAATTTTCAAGAATCCATTCGATGGTTACAAAAGGAACCTTTTTAGCGGTATTCAGGCACTCCCTCCGCATCTCGCCGAAAGCTTCTTCAATGAAAATAACACTGCACTTGTCCCGCCTGGCGGTCTGGAGCAGTTCAACGGTTTTTTCGTTCCATGCGAGCTTGTCCGTATCAAGGCTGTATATCTGAATGTTAAGATCGCTGTTCCTGTTCGCCTCGAACATCCCGTCAAGGATATAGGTATAAAAGGTAAGCCTGCTGCTGGGAAGGAAAACGAATACATTGTTCGAAAGGGAGGATTGCTTTGCAACGAAGTATCCTGCGCCGGCTTTCGAATAAATGAACTTTTCCTGTTTCAACTCGCTGCATTCCTTCTGCACCGTGGCCAGCGACACGCCGGTAATACGTGAAATTTCGCGGACAGAGGAGATGATCTGGTTCTCCTTGCACTCGCCGCTGTCGATACAATCCCTGATACGTTCCTTGATCTGGCGGTAAGGAGGAATCGGAGAATTTCTGTCGACGAAAATATCCATAGTGCAAAAAATAATAGTGTTAGTGTTATAGTAATCTATGACAGTTAGAATATAGCTTATTGTCGGTCATAAATAAAAACATACTATTTCTACTCTCTTCTTTTCAGGGATATAGCGTATAAACTTCGCAATTTGTCACTCTACTACAACCACGTCGCTGATAAATCTTAATTAATCGTTCTGTTTTAAAACGAAACAGTTTGATATTTTTGCAATAGTCATATATTTTTCTATTATGAGCACATCGATTCCTTCCCTGAAAGTCGACCGTTTTAAAAAAATAATCAACCTTGTCAACACCAGTAAAAGCATTTCACTTTTACAGCTGGAAAAGGTTCTTAATGCTTCCCGGATAACCATCCAGCGCGATCTGGTTGAACTCGAAGACCGCAAGCTGCTCAGGCGGTTCCACGGCGGCGCCATGTCGCTTGAATATTCGGAAAATCTGTACGACCACGATCTGAAAAAATCAGTCAATGTCGCTGCAAAAAAAAATATAGCCGCCAAAGCAGCCACGCTCATTAAGGAAGGATACTATATAGGCCTCGATTCAAGTTCCACCGTCTATTATCTTTCCGAAACCATTTTCGCCGGCAATGTATTTGTCTTTACCTGCAGCATGGATTCTTTCAAGAATCTTCTGACGAGAGACGACATTCAGGTGGTGCTTGCCGGCGGCCGTATGAATAAAAAGACCCATACTCTTTCGGGTCCTGAAATAATTGAAATGATCAGGAAGTTCCATTTTGACATGGTATTTATTTCTGCTGAATCGTGCATTCCCGACATCGGTTTTTTCGATCCGCACGCGGAAGAGGTGCAGGTCAAGCGGGCACTTATGGAATCTTCAAACCGAACGGCCATGCTTATAGATTCATCTAAAATTGCCACGACGGCGAAAGGCATTAAAGTGTGCGATATCCAGGAAATCGACTACGTGGTCACTGACAGACCTGAAAAATCAGGTCTTCAGAATATCTTTAATGAAAAGCTTTTATAGCGTTTCCGTTCCCGCTATCAGCTTTACTGCGTCTGAGATGTGTATATTTTGCGCAGCACCAGCAGACACCTATGGCATTTTCCCCGATAAAGGACAACGACCTTCCTTCGTTTCCCGGTCCGCCTCAAAAAAATGATGCTCTTTTCTTATCCGGTGCCGGAGCGCCGAAACCATTTGTGTTCACGTACACGCAGAAACATGTTGAGGTGGTATACGGTCCTTCCTGCAAGCCCAAGGCGGAAATATATCTTGATAAATGCACGAGCGACGGCGTCATGGTTTCAAAACGCCGGGGCGGCGGCGGAACCGTTGTCCTGTCGCCCGGCATGGTGATTACCATTGTGGTGGGACACCGTAAAAAAAACGAGGGCGCGCTGCAGATATTTTCCAGAATCCATGACGGCATGATCGCGCTCCTTGATCCCGATACTTCATTAAACATTCAAAAGGCGGGGATAAGCGATCTGATGATTAACGGCAGGAAAATTTCAGGAAGTTCGCTCTATATGCAGCAATCTCCTTTTTTGTATTACTATCAGTCATCGTTCATGGTAACTTCGGACATCTTTCTCATTGCCAAATACCTTGCTCATCCATCGCGGGAACCTTTGTATCGCCGGCGAAGGCCACATGACGTATTTTGTACCACGTTGAGCAGGGAGGGCCATGACCTTTCGCCGGAAGCCATCGGCCGTCTTTTTGCCGAAGGTCTTTCCAAATATTTATAGTTTTCCGACTGTTGAAAATAAGCAGTACTTGGCAACAGGGTTTCAAGGTATGTACGTAGTCAAGATAAAAGGGTCTAAAAATGTGGCCCGCAGCAACGCGTCTAAAAACATCAAAAACATCATAATGCTTCATTTTTTCTTGCATTTTCACTGGAAAAACCCTATATTTGATATATCAGCAAAGACCTGTTTTTTACCGTTGTAGGTCCAGGTCCCGACAGGTTCGACAAGTCTCGATAACTAACTGCAGAGGATAGCGTGAGTACTCCTATTACAATGCCAAAACAGGGACAATCGGTTGAAAGCTGCGTGCTTCTGGCGTGGATGAAAAAGAAAGGCGACCGGGTCAATCAGGGAGATGTTCTTTTCAGCTATGAAACCGACAAGGCGTCATTTGAATTTGAGTCACCGGTTGCAGGGGTATTGCTTGATATCTTCTTTAACGAACAGGATGATGTGCCGGTTCATACTGCCGTTGCCGTTGTCGGTGAACCGGGCGAAAGCGTGGAACAGTATCGTCCGGAGAGAAACAAACCAGCAATTGTAAACGGGCAGACTTCACCATCTTTCTCCACTTCCACGGGGACCGTCCCGGTATCTACGGTAGAAAACGCCATTGCTGCAGGCGCAGGGTCGGGAGCAGCATCGCCGCGCGCCAGAAGAAAGGCGGAAGAACGCGGGACCGATCTTTCGCGGGTTACGGGAACCGGGCCCCGGGGAAGGATTATAGAACGGGACATTCTCGCGCAGCCGGCACTTACAAAAACGGCTGCAGAACGTCGTATCGCCGAAAACCTGTCGGCTCCGGCCGGACATCCGGGACGTGTCCGGGCGGCGGATCTGATATCCGGAGAGGTGCATCAAACCGCTTCTCCGGCAGAGGACATAGTAACAGAAGTCAAAATAAGCAACATGCGGAAAATCATCGGCGCCCGCATGCTGCAATCGCTCCAGCAGTCGGCGCAGCTCACCATGAACGCATTTGCTGATGCAACCGCCCTTACCGCCTACCGCACACAGGTCAAGGCTCGAAGCAAGGAACCGGGATGGCCGGACATTACCATTACCGACCTCATCGCGCTGGCTGTGGCCCGGACGCTTCCTTCGTTTCCGGAGCTCAACTGCCTTTACAAGGACGAAAAGGTCTTCCGGTACGGGCATGTTCATGTGGCCGTGGCGGTCGATACGCCGCGCGGACTCATGGTCCCGGTGGTACGGTTTGCCGATCTGCTTTCTCTCGAAGATCTTTCCGCGGCCCTGAAGGAACTCGCGGCGCAGTGCCGCGAAGGCTCGATCAATCCCGACCTTCTCACCGGGGGAACGATAACCATAAGCAACCTGGGTATATTCGGGATAGAGAGTTTTACGCCGATCCTCAATCCGCCGCAGGTGGCGATTCTTGGGGTCAATGCCATTGCGCCCAGACCAGTTCAGACCGGAGAGGTGCGTCCACACATGGGTTTTTCGTTGACAATAGACCATAGGGTCGTGGACGGTGCGCCGGGCGCGCGGTTCCTGAAAGCCCTGTGCGATCATATCGCTGTGATGGATTTTATATGACGATCTGGCAGCTGTTGTGTTCACTTTGCATGTGAGTAATAGATAGATCAGAAAATAAAACAAAAGGGATGACCGATGTACGATTTGATTATTCTTGGTGCCGGCCCTGCAGGACATCTGGCTGCGGAGCGTGCCGGCGCTGCCGGATTAAACACGGTGCTCATTGAAAAAGCGGAGCTGGGCGGCGTGTGCCTTAATGAAGGATGCATTCCGTCTAAAACTATTCTTAACAGCGCCAGATTATACAGTCAGGCGAAACATTCGCAGGCCTACGGCGTCAATGCCTCGAATGTCACCTTTGATCTCGCCACCGTCATGGCCCGGAAAGATAAAATTGTTGACACTTTGCGCAGAAGCATCGCATCAACGCTTAAGAAACACCGCGTCACGGTTGAGACTGGAGAAGGAAAGGTACTCCCCAGGCAGGATACTGCCTTCAGGGTCCAGGTCGACAACCGGATTGTGGAGGGAGCGCGTCTGCTGGTGTGCACCGGGTCGGAGGCGATCCGTCTGCCTGTTCCCGGCGCCGATCAAAAGTTCGTCTATACGAACAGGGAGATCCTTTCCATCGATTTTATTCCAAAGGAGCTCGTCGTTGTAGGCGGAGGCGCGGTAGGATTGGAAATCGCCACGTTTTTCGCCGAGGTCGGCAGTAACGTCACGGTTATAGAATTACTCCCGTCAATCGGCGGTCCGATTGATTCAGAAATCGCTCAGCTTCTGCAGAAAGAACTGGAGAAAAAAGGCATCACGTTCAGGCTTCAGGCTAAAGTAACCGCCATCGGCGACCACGCCGTATCATTCGAGGCAAACGGGCAGAACGAGCGCAGTAAAGCCGACATCGTGCTCATGAGTGTCGGCAGGCGGCCAGTGACAAAAGGCATAGGTCTTGAAAATCTCAATGTGTACATTGAAAAAGGTGCGGTCACAACCGATGAGCATGGGCGCACCAATATTCCGGGCGTATGGGCTGCCGGCGATGTAAACGGAATTTCCATGCTTGCTCATACGGCGTATCGGGAAGCGGAAGTATGCATCAATGACCTGCTGAATAAAAAAGACCGGATCCGGTATTCCGCAATCCCGGCCGTCATCTATACGCACCCCGAAGTAGCGACCGTGGGGCTGACCTCTGCCGATGCCGAGAAGCTCGGACGCAAGGTCGTCAGCGCAAAACTTCCGCTCTCCTACAGCGGCAGGTATCTCGCCGAAAACGAGGGGGGCAGAGGCATCTGCAAGGTGGTTGTTGACAATCAATACAAGACGCTTCTTGGCGTGCACATGATCGGCGGGATGTGTTCGGAGATGATTTTCGGAGCAGCGGCAATGGTGGACAACGAACTCCGGGTCGACGATATAAAAGAAATTGTCTTCCCTCATCCGACGGTCAGTGAGATCATCAAAGACACGCTCTTGCATGTTCGATAAAACGATTGTACCTGATGCGCATTGTTACTAAGGAGCTTTAGTGTATGCCGAAATCGCAGTTGATAGACCCTACGAAGATCCGGAAAAACGGAAAGATCACGTTTCATGATATTCCAGTCAATCAGTACCAGACACCGTTTGAAGACGAAATAAGGAATTTCGGCGCCGAATCGCTGCTGCGCATCTTCCGCGACATGATGATTATCCGCGAATTTGAGACCATGCTTGACCTTATAAAGACCACCGGTGCATATAACGGAATCAGCTATGACCATCCCGGACCGGCCCACCTGTCGGTCGGCCAGGAGGCTGCCGCCGTAGGACAGGCCTTTGTTCTTGGTGTCAATGACTTTATCTTCGGTTCACACCGCAGCCACGGCGAAATCCTTGCCAAGGGGCTCAGCGCCATTGCGCAGCTTGACGAACAAAAACTTATGGAAATCATGGAAACGTATTTTGACGGCGCTCTGCTTCGTGTCGTCGAGAAAAACGGCAAAAAATCGGTCAGGGATCTGGCAATCGATTACCTTGTTTATGGAGCGCTCGCCGAGATTTTCGCCCGTTCTACAGGGTTCAACAGGGGGCTTGGCGGCTCAATGCACGCTTTTTTTCCTCCCTTCGGTATCTACCCGAACAACGCCATCGTGGGCGGTTCGGCCGATATTTCGGTAGGGGCGGCACTGTACAAAAAGTGCAACCGGAAAGACGGTATTATTGTCTGCAATATCGGCGATGCGTCCATGGGATGCGGGCCGGTATGGGAAGCCGTTTGTCTGGCAACCATGGACCAGTACAAGCTCCTGTGGCAGGGCGCCTATCAGGGCGGCCTGCCGCTTATTTTCAATTTCATGAACAATCACTACGGCATGGGCGGCCAGCCGTGCGGAGAGACCATGGGATTTGAGGTGCTGGCGCGCATCGGCGCAGGGGTGAATCCGGAACAGATGCATGCGGAGCGTATCGACGGGTACAACCCGCTTGCCGTCATCGATGCATTCAAACGCAAAAAGAAAATTCTGGAACAGAAAAACGGCCCGGTATTGCTTGACACCGTGACGTACCGGATCTCAGGCCACTCACCGTCGGATGCGTCGTCGTATCGTGACAAAGCAGAACTCGAACTGTGGGAAAAGGAAGACTCAATCGCCGGCTTCAGTAAGCAGCTTACCAGCTGCAAGGTTTGCACAGGGCAGGACCTCGAAGAGGTGCGGAACCGGGCGAAGTCGATTGTTTTTACCGCGTTTAAAAATGCAATCGATGCGTCGCTTTCGCCCCATATGGACCTGCGGAAGGACCCTGATGCGATCGGCAAATACATGTTCTCGAATCTTCGGGCCGAAAAACTCGATGGCCGGCGGTGCGAAACCCTTATTCCGCTTGCGGATAATCCCCGTGTCAAGCAGATCCAGAAACGCAGCCGGAGCGGTATCGACGAACACGGCAAGGAAGTGCCGAAGGGAAAATCGGTGCAGCTCCGGGACGCGATTTTCGAAGCGGTCATCCATGCGTTTTATACCGACCCGACGCTCATTGCGTATGGCGAAGAGAACCGCGACTGGGGCGGCGCATTCGCCGTGTACCGGGGCCTCACCGAGGCGCTGCCGTATCACCGTCTTTTCAACACCTCCATCTCCGAGGGCGCCATTGTCGGGTCCGCTGTCGGTTACGGGCTGTGCGGCGGCCGGGTGATCGCCGAGCTCATGTACTGCGATTTTCTGGGCAGATCCGGCGACGAAGTGTTCAACCAGCTTTCCAAATGGCAGGGCATGAGCGCGGGAATACTCAAAATGCCGGTGGTGCTCCGCGTATCCGTTGGTTCAAAATACGGCGCGCAGCATTCGCAGGACTGGACAAGCCTGTGCACCCATATACCCGGCCTCAAGGTCGTCTTCCCTGCAACTCCCTACGATGCAAAAGGGCTCATGAATGCCGCATTGAGGGGTACCGACCCGGTTGTTTTTTTCGAATCGCAGCGTATTTACGACATAGGGGAACTTTTCCATGCCGGCGGGGTGCCCGAAGGGTTTTACGAGGTTCCGATAGGCCAGCCCGATGTTAAACGTACCGGAAAAGATGTCACCATTGTTTCCGTCGGCGCCACGCTCTACACTGCGGTGAAGGCGGCGGACACGCTTAAGGCGACGTACGGATTGGAGGCCGAGCTGATCGACCTGCGGACACTGACGCCGCTCGACTATTCGGTCATCCTTGAATCCGTCAGGAAAACCGGCAGGATAGTGCTTACCAGCGATGCCTGCCAGCGCGGTTCGTACCTCAACGATGTGGCGCAGCATATTTCCGAGCTTGCGTTCGATGACCTCGACGCACCGCCGGTGGTCGTCGGATCGCGCAACTGGATCACGCCGGCCTACGAGCTGGAGAAGAGTTTTTTCCCGCAGCCGGATTGGCTGATTGATGCGATCCACGAAACAATCGTGCCGCTGCCGGGCCATGTGGTCACTTCCAATTTTACCGATGTCGAGAAAATGAGGGTTGCAAAACTGGGAATATGACCGGATCGCGTTTTAAGCGACTATTGTCGATGGATCGATGCAATGAGCGCACTATCTGAGAAAATACGGGAAAAAGGCGGTGTCTGCGCACCGGCCATCAGAATGCTGCTGCGGTCCGGCAGCAGCAGTATCGTCAGTTTTATCTGCAATGAGGCGATCGCGACGATACTCCGGTCCAAAGAAACCTTTTCTGCCGCGGGAAACCGTTTTTCCGGCTATACTATCGGCAGACAAAAAGGGGCGCTTTTCATCCCTGAAAAACAGGATCTTGAAGCTCAGTACGAAGGGATACTGGCCGCGCTGAAAAGTCACGAAGAATCAGAAGCACATGTCCCGGCGATTATTGCACTCCAGAATGTCGGTCTTTTTTCCACAGCGGAGACCAAAGCGGCCGCCGATGCGATTATTCAGGACTTTCTCTCTGTGGTGAAAAATAAAAAGGAGTTTGCCGCTCCTCGCACTGCTGTCATTGACAAAAACGATATCTTTAAAAACGGGAGGGTCGGCGGGAAAATCGCGGTTATTACCGGAAGCGCGCAGGGTATTGGCAAAGGCATCGCGGAGGAGCTTGCGGAAGCGGGCGCGTATATAGTTGTCGCCGATATCAATAAACGTGCCGCAAAGCAGTTTGCCGCCGATTTGTGCCGCACCTACGGCAAAGGAAAAGCGCTGGCCGTGGGCACGGACGTTACCCGGGAGAAATCGATAAAGAATCTGATGCTCGAAGCCGTGCTTGCCTATGGCGGTATCGACGTTTTCATCTCCAATGCCGGTGTTCTGAAAGCCGGGTCGCTCGAGGAGATGGACGCGGCGACGTTCGACCTTGTCACGAAAATCAATTATTCGGCGTATTATCTCGGGACAAAATACGCCTCCCGTTACATGAAAATCCAGCACCGGTTTGACAAGGGATACTTCAGCGACATCATTCAGATCAACTCAAAATCGGGGCTTGAGGGGAGCAACAGAAACTTTGCCTATGCCGGCGGAAAATTCGGGGGTATCGGGCTGACGCAGAGTTTCGCGCTTGAGCTGGTCGATTATAATATCAAAGTCAATGCGGTATGCCCCGGAAATTTCTTCGAAGGCCCGCTCTGGGCGGATCCCGTAAGCGGCCTTTTTGCCCAATATCTCCGTGCAAACAAAGTGCCGGGCGCCAGAACGATAGAAGACGTTAAGAGGTTTTACGAAAGTAAAGTCCCGATGAAACGCGGATGCTCAATCCGCGATGTGGCATTGGCGGTGTTATACCTCATCGAACAGAAATATGAGACCGGCCAGGCCGTTCCGGTCACCGGCGGACAGGTCATGCTGAAATAGTGCCGGTGTCCGCACATTAAAGGAAGAGACAATGAAACTCCGTTACCAGGGGCTGGTTGATACGTTGAATGATCCGGACCGGGAAGTCCGGCTGAACAGCCTGCGGCAGCTCATGGATGCAGTAACAACGAAAAAACTTGCTGCCCCCCCGCTGTGCGACAGCGTCAACAACCATATACATACGACCTATTCATTTTCAATCTACTCTCCGTCCAGGGCGATATGGGAAGCGTATCTATCAGGCTTACAGTCTGCCGGGATCATGGATCATGACTCAATCTGCGGAGCGGAGGAATTTATCGAAGCCGGAACCATCGTCGGCATAGCAACGACCATCGGCATTGAATGCCGTACCGATTTCTCGCATACCCGTTTTAACGGCAGAAGAATCAACAACCCTGATCAAAAATCAAATGCGTATATTTCACTCCACGGGATTCCTCACAGCCAGATTGCGGCCGTCAAAGACTACTTTGCGCCGATTATCCTCGCCCGTCAGAAACGCAATAAGCTGATGATCGGCCGGATCAATCAAATGCTCGCACCCTTTGCTATCGCGTTAAATTATGAGCGTGATGTTCTCCCGCTGTCTAATTATCGCAACGGGGGCACGGTGACGGAACGGCATCTCCTGCATGCGCTGGTGCGCCGTCTGGTCCGGGTTTTCGGCAAAGGAGAGCCGCTGGTTAATTTTCTTAACGGTACATTATGCCTGCCGATAGCTCCCGGAGTCAGCAGGCAGCTGCTGGACAAGCACAACCCGTATTACGAATATGACGCGCTCGGTTTGCTGAAGAGAGAATTCGTGGGGACGTTTTATGTCGATGCGACCGAAGATGAGTGCCCGGACATCGGCCGGCTGTCAGCCTTTTCTAAAAGGATCAACAGTATCTGCGCCTATGCGTATCTGGGTGACGTAACGAATTCGGTGACCGGCGATAAAAAGGAGCGGAAATTCGAAGATGGTTTTCTCGACGAGCTGATCGCTTTTATCAAGGAGCTCGGATTTGAAGCGGTAACCTATATGCCGTCACGCAACAGTCCGCTGCAGCTTGCACGCATCATGGACCTTTGCAAACAAAACGGCCTTCTGCAGATCAGCGGGGAAGACATAAATTCTCCGCGGCAGCCGTTCATCAGTCATGCGATGCGCAACGGCGAGTTTCAGCATCTGGTTGATACTACCTGGGCGCTGATTGGCCATGAAAAAGCCGCAACCGGCGATACCAGATGCGGTTTTTTTTCAGCGGAAACGGTTAAAAAATATCCGGACCTGAACGAACGCATCCGGTTTTTTAAAGAGCTCGGAATGAACTGCCACGCAGCACGCTGCGTGGTATCCCAATCACCCCTCCCCACCATTCCCCTTAGTTAAGGCACAAGGGGTATATGAAAACAAAAGCGGTCCGGCTGCATGGGAAACGCGATCTGCGGCTTGACGAATTTGAACTGCCTCCTCTGAAAGACGATGAGATACTTGCGCAGGTGAT
>CAISVC010000039.1 GCA_903888815.1 uncultured Fibrobacterota bacterium | reverse complement strand
TGGACAAAAAATTTCGGCCGTGTGATCGGGACCAGATGTTCCTGCTTCCGCCTTCGGTTTCGGAGTGGTTGCCGGAGGGTCATCTGGCGTATTTCATCATTGACGTTGTGGAGCGTCTGGATCTTTCAGAGATTTACGGGTCATACGTGGGCGACGGTCGCGGCCAGCCGCCTTATGATCCCTCGATGATGACGGCGCTTCTTTTGTACGGCTACTGTGTGGGGACGCCGAGTTCCCGGCGGATCGAGCGTGCCGCTTGTGAGGATGTGGCATTCCGGGTCATTGCTGCCAACCAGCGTCCCGACCATGATTCGATCTGCGAGTTCAGGAAGCGCCACCTGAAGGCATTGGCGGGTTTGTTCGTGCAGGTGCTGAGGCTTTGCCGCGAGGCGGGTCTGGTGAAACTGGGTCACGTTGCGCTGGATGGGACCAAGGTACGGGCGAACGCCTCGAAGCATAAGGCGATGAGTTACGGTCGGATGAAACAGAAGGAAGACGAGCTTGAGCGGCAGGTGCGGGAGATGCTGGAATTGGCGGAGCGTGTTGATGCGGAGGAGGACGCGAAGTATGGCAAGGGTGTGCGTGGCGACGAGTTGCCTGCTGAGTTGAGGCGCAAGGAAAGTCGTCTGAAGAAGATACAAGAAGCGATGGAAGCTCTTGAAGAACAGGCTCGCGCCGAGGCTGAGGTGCGTGCGGAAGAAGCGCGAAAGAAGATAGAAGAGCGGGAGAAGAAGGCGAGTCAGAGCGGGAAGAAGCCCCGTGGAAGAAAGCCCGTGGTTCCCGACCCGAAGGAGGCCAAGCCGGCTGATAAGGCTCAGAGAAATTTCACCGACCCCGACTCTCGAATCATGCAGGACGGCTCGACGAAGAGCTTCGAGCAATGCTACAACGCGCAGGCTGCGGTTGATGAAGAGCATCAGGTGATCGTGGCCGCGGCGGTAACGCAAGCGCCCAACGACATGGAACAACTTGAGCCGATGGTGAAAGAGATGAGAGAAAACCTCGGCAGGAAACTGCCGAAGCTCCTTACGGCGGACGCCGGATATTACAGTGAGGAAAATGTAAAGTTTTTGGATAGCAAAAAAGTTGATGGTTACGTGGCGGTAGACAGAATAAAACACGGGGATGTTCCCCCGCCGGTCAGAGGCCGCCCGCCGAAAGAAATGAGTGTGAAGGAACGGATGCGCCGAAAACTGATGACCAAGTTGGGCCGAACCGCTTACGCCAAGCGCAAAGGTGTGGTTGAGCCGGTGTTCGGGCAGATAAAAGGAGGTCGAGGGCTGAGACAATTTCTTCTACGCGGCATCGAAAAGGTCAGCGCGGAATGGAATTTGTGGTGTCTTACCCATAATCTGCTCAAACTGCACCGATTCGCCGCCATCCCCACCGGATAAAAGGGTGGGGGAGAATTCGCACATTGATGTTACGGAGGAATGCTCCTCCTATACTAAAAAATAAACTCAAAAAGATTTTACGATAGCATGAAAATTACACGAAACAATTATTCACCATCACGAAAAACCGTTAACCCGACAGGCTCCTAGCAAGCTCGACGCAGTTCTCCGACCCCGTCGGCATCGCAATCGCTCCCACCGGAGACATCCTGATCAGCGATAGAACGGCCGATCTGAACGGCCCGTTGCCGGGAACCGGCG
>CAISVC010000038.1 GCA_903888815.1 uncultured Fibrobacterota bacterium | reverse complement strand
GCTGACCGCTTCATTGCCGGCGGTGAAACCGACGCGAAGTCCGGTAAGCCGCTGATACGGTTCATCAAATTTACCGAGCAGATAGAACGGATAGGTGCCGCTCCGGAAAAGAAACTCTCCAAGATCGCGCACTTCAGGATTGTATTTATAAGGCATCAGACCGAGCGCCAGCTCAAGGGAGAATGATTCGCGGTTCACTAATGAGAAAATACCCTGGGCCTGGCGGATATAAAAATCATTCCACTGCATGTCGCCGAAAAGCTGGTCGGCAAGGCTGTTGAACGGAAACATGTTTGAATACTGGCGGAACTCAAAGGTGCCAAGTATTTTCAGCCGTTCTGACGGCTCGCCGTCAAAGGTAAGTTTTCCGGTCACGTTGCCGAACCATATATGATCAAGCGTTTTACTGGCCGCCTGCGAAGCGGCATATCGGCATTTAAGCATCTCGGCCGTTTCAAATTCCAAGGTCGGAGAAATGATATATTTTCCCTCAGCGGCGGTATCACCGGGACCATCATTGGCCGATACCATACCCCCCAGGAAACAGACCGCGGCCACTGCCAGACTTATTAAACGCATGATTGCTCCTTTCTCGCTTGTAAACGCTTGTACTATATAAAATTAAAATTTATTCTCCGGCAATAACACTCAGAAATCAAACGCACCTGCAATCCGCCATGCCCATTCCCCGGGTTTTACAAGCGCGTCCTCAAAATCGTAGTTCTGTTCCATTCCGGCATTCGTCGTCCATTTCAAATGGTCGTGGGCTATCTGGCCTATCACATTGAAATGCCTGACAATCTCCTTTTTCATATACAGCGACCAGTACCATCGGTCGATGCGATAGCTCCTGGAATCATAGCTGCTGCCTGACGGCACCACCGGGAGCGGCAGTCCCGGCACCGGCTGCCCTAAAAGGACGTAGGTCGGGTCATTCGGATAAGGAGCCGGATATTTTTCAAGCTCAAAGGCGCAGACATCCATGATTTTCCACATCGGGATATTGATTCCGGCCATCCACGGCATTCTCTCGGAACGTTCTTTATATCCATACGGGTTGCCGCTGGTAACCGGATAGTTTTTAAAACCGATAAGTGCTATTTCACCGTAAATCTTTCCGCCGTTTTCTCCCAGGATCTCGCTTACCCTGGTTCCCTTATCATCCCGGAACATACGCAACGGGTCAATGGTCGCGTGTGCCATCAGCTTGACACCTTTGAAAGTATAACATCCCGTATCGCCGGGACTTATTTCATATCGTATCTGGTTGCGGGGGCTGTCAAAATTCTCTCCCCCGTATTCCGGCGTCGTGAAACGGCTGTCGCCGGGTATTGCGCGGGTGAAGTCCACACCGCCGCCGATATCAACCATCCTCCGGAAATTTATGCCCAGAACCGATGCAATGGAAATATCGTTGAACGGCCGGAACTCCCGTTCCGTCAGAACAAACTGATCGAATCTCATGCTGAAATCTTCATTCACGCAGCAATTGACATTCAGGCGGATTCCGGTCAGCCGTGCCAGGGGAAAATTGAAATCGTTGCTGAGAAAGAACGGATAGGTTCCGCTTCTGAACAGAAACTCCCCCAGGTTCCGGACCTGTGGGTTGTATTTATAGGGCATCAAACCGATCGATAAATCCAGTGACAGCGACTCATCCCTGAATAACGAGACAATCCCCTGCGCCTGGTGCAGGCGAAGTCCCATGTACTGGATAAGCAAAAAAGTCACGTCGGTGGTTTTATAAAGCTGCGGGAAGGTGTTCAGCAGGATGTTTCCCTCAAAGCCGAATATACCTTTGACCCGTTCGTTCGGCCTGTAGGTCAGATTAAGCCGTGCCAGCGGATTGCCCAGCCATGCATGAGCGACCGGAACGGCATCCATATGAATATAGGTCACCTGCTTATACATCCCTTTTACGATCTCACCCATGCTGAAATCAACGTTTCCTGAAACGGAAAGCGCCGAATCATGAGCGGTAAAACCCGGTTCGCCGGCAGTTACGGCATACGGCAGCATCATGAAAACGGCAGTAAGAAGCACCTTTGACCGCATTTTTGCTCCTTTCCACAAACTGGAAAAATGCTCATTAACTCATTCAATTTTGGATTGAAAAAAAATAATCAGGGGACCTAAAATTTATAGCAATAGCCGACCATAATGGCGAACAGCGAATTCAGCCGGCCGGGCAGATCCGATTCGGTGAATCCGGCAGCTTTGTCGGCATCGGTTAACTTGACGGTATTCGATAAACCGAACGAATACCTCATGTCAAGGGTAAAATCCCCGGGGCCCAGGGGAATTTCGGCTCCCCAGCCCAGAACGAGACCGATATCCAGAGATTTTGTGCTTTCCTTCTGATCAACGGTAGTATCCACACTGATGGGCAGACTGACGGTATCCCCCGGCAATGCCCCGGAGGCGGGAAACTCCTGAAAGAGACCCGATCCTGACTTTTTGTCCTTTGACGATAAAAGCAGGCCGAACGAGGGGCCAACCGCAAAATACGGCTTAATCGCCGACTGAAGCGGCACCATGAATTTCAGCAGTATCGGAATATCAAGATAATCAAGGTGATAACTTCCCTTTGCTGACCCCTGCTCAACGGTTACCGTATCAAACGCAGCGTTGTAAGTCTGGTTAAAATAGTTATAGGAATATTTCTGGCCTTTCATGCTGTAAAGAAAATCGACTTCGAGGCCCATTATTTCCGAGAATTTCGCATTGAGCGCGGCTCCCCCGTCTAAGCCGAAAGAAAGGGTTTTTTCAATATTTTTTACGTCCGCGTCACTCCCTCGCAGACTGGCCATTCCCAGCCCTCCCTTAACACCTGCCGATAACTCCAGTGCCATTGAACTGACTGCAAACGAGCCGACGGTGATTCCTGCTACCGCGACAGAGAAAAACTTTTTCATTGCAATTCCTTTCTTCAAAAAATTAAATGATTTATATGCAGTAAGGTTTTT
>CAISVC010000037.1 GCA_903888815.1 uncultured Fibrobacterota bacterium | reverse complement strand
CACCTGAACCGCCGGTTAATGACAGGCGGGAAGTACTCATCATATTAAGCATCTTAAAACCGTTAAAGGCTGCTTTTCGAATTCCCTGATAATTTATCAGACCGAAGACGCCTCCGAACGGTATATAATTATGGTTCTCGATATAGGAGCCGCCGTTGTTGGGAGGTTGTTCATCGAACACATCCGATATCGCCCAGTACGACAGGACATCGGGAAGCGCATACGACCCGGCCGTGTAATCTTCAAGGATAAGCTTTACGCACTTTGCTACAAAGGAAGCATTGATATGCGAATCCATACTGATGACGTTGGCCCCGGTATTCCCGCCTGATCCCGAATAGGATGAATTATACTCGGTATTGAGTGAAAACAGCTTTTTTCCGCTGTTTTTAATCACACCCGCCCTTGTCCGATTATCGGTACGGATAGTAACGGGGTTGGCACTCGGTCCGGAAGCGCCGCCTCCATAGCAGTGATTGGATAAGAAATCGATCTTGACGCTATTGGTATTGCAATAATTGTAGAATGTTTGCAGGACTCCGGAACCGGTTGATGCAGGGCCGCCGATCAATATTAAAGAATCGGCGCTTTTTGCCCCCTCAACGGCTTTTTTGTAGAGTGTGTCATAATCGTTGACCGTTCCGTTCCAGAATCCACTGTAATCGTACTCATTCCAGACTTCCCAGTACCAGGATCTGACTTCTGCAGCCCCATAACGAGTGATACAGTGTGAGACTATTTCATGAATTAAATCCCGCCAGATATTCCAATTCTTAGGCTTGCTGGTCTGCCCGTTCGTCTGCAAATCTCTCGGCATGAAACTGAGTTCCACAATCGGCTGCATGCTACAGCTCTTAATAAAATCATAGATCGAATCAAAAGTCGCCCAGGTATAGGTCGGGCTGTTTGTTCCGTCCCAATGGAAAATCCCTACCCGGTCGACATTGTTCCATCCCATGAGAATCCCGTGACCCCGGACACGCTTGAATCCTGCTTCCTGGGCCCCTATCCTGGCGGCAGCCTGCCATTCTGGTTTTAAACAATAACACATTGTTCCCGTACCGACACATTCGCTCCAGAAATGGGGAACATCACCCTGCTTAACGCTGGCATCAACGGTGATTGTATACGTTCCGGCAAAAGCGGAAGCACCGAGGAAGGCGGCCCCGGCAACAACGAGCAGGGTTGATAGGAGTTTTTGACGGCGTTTTTTAACCATTGGACGCCCTCCTTTGCAATAGCAATTGTTCCGATGGCGTTCCATTTAAAAAGCGAACGCGCACTTGAGGATCCATGACCAGTCCCCCCATTTATGCATGGCGTCCTGGAAGTCCTGTTCTTTATTGTTCTCGTTCCGTTCGATACGCATATGATCTTTCGATAGCTGTCCGGTAAGGGTAAATATTTTCCCCAGTTGTTTTTCTGCATGGAGCGACCATTTCAGTTGGTTCTGTTTATAATCGTATCCTGAAGTGTCATCGGGTACCGGCAGGTTTAAGCCCGTATAAACATTATTATACCCGTTGGGGAGCTTGCTTTTATACCATTCGAGTTCCACCGCCAGCACGTCCAAAAATTTAAATGCGGGCACATTAAATCCCACCATGACAGGGACCCTTCTCCACCGTTCGTTATACCACCCGGGATAATTTTTCAGCCCGATCATGGTCGCCTCCGAATAGAGCCTGAGATCGTTTTTCCCGAAAATGTCGGAGGTAAAAAACACCTTCGGATCAAACGCCAGCCGCGCCATGAGTTTGGTCCCCCTGAAGGTGTAATACACGGTATCGCCCCCGGTGCTGTCAAGCGGCACCAGGGACAGCGGGTTGCGGGGGGTCGTATAATCCTTATTGACAAATAAAAGATGGCTGAAAAACACTCCCGCGCCGATCGTAAATGCCCCTGCAAGGGTATAATCCCCAAGTACGGATACCCCGTAATCGGCCACCGGGACCAACTGCGATTCAGTCGTCAACAACACATTCACCCTCAGGGAATCAATCGGGATTGCAGTGAGCCTCAACCCCGTCAGGCGCGCCAGCGGGAAATCAAACTCGCTTGCGATGTACGGGGGATACGTTCCGGTTCTATAAAGATACTCCCCGAGGTTCCTGACATCAGGATTATATTTAAAGGGAAATACTCCGACGCCTATGCGAAGCCTGGGATTTTTGGCATCGCCGAAGCAATAGGATCCTTCCATATGGTAGGGATAAAAGGAATACCGCGGCCTCATGTCTTCGTAGTATTCCTGCGTTTTTATCCATGAATAGCATGCTATCCCTTCGCCCACGACGGTGATATCGGTCCGTTCATCGATTGCCGCATCGAAGCCCAAACGCATGTAGACGCGCTGGTACCACGCATGGTCAACTTTATGGGTCGGGTCAAGGGAATACTTATATTCTCCTTTGACAATTTGTCCCGCCTCAATGGACCCGCTTCCGATAAATGTCGTTTGTACACCCGCGGTACCGAAGTCATTTGCATGAGAAAACCCGCTCAGGGCCAGTATGCCCGCCATTACAACGCCCGCCGTTGTTTTTTTATTCACGTTGCGTCTTTCCGAAAAATTAATGGACAAGAATAACCTTTGCACAATATTCCCGATCGCCGGAGCTTACCCGCACCAGATACGCTCCGGCCTTTAACAACGTGCCGAACCTGTAGCGTACCTCGCCAAAACCATGACGGCTCACGACAAGCTTTCCGCTGGGAGAAAATATGTTTATACTATGAGCACTCGAAGCGCGGGTGGTGATTAAAATTGACGTTGCCGTATGGGTTAAAACCGGGATTTCCGACGAGGAAAAAAATTTCCGATACTTGACGGAAGCGGGATTTGCCGAAACGCGCACTTTGATTCCCGCGGCGGGGACTATCCCCGACCAGTTGATTTTAAGCTCTTTTCCATATCCCGAACCGATTTTTACCGGCGTCTGCTGCAGGGAGTCGCTTACCCATGCGTATATGGTCGGCGCCCCTTTATCCTTTACATAAATGGCGTTGACCGCAATCGGACTGTCGGGCCTGAACCAGATGGTCTGCGTAAAGGAAGCAGTGTCGCTTTCATCGCAACTTATTGTTGCGCATCCTTCGGGAGAGAATATGAACGCATCAGTCATCTGATGGTTCATTTCAGTGGGAATAATAGGCTCAAGCCAGAGCTCCCCGGTGTGTTTATTACGGAAATATCCCACCATGGTGTAATAATTCCGCCATACCACCGGAATGCTTATATATTCATTGTAACCGCTCAGGTTCGTGGCAAGGTACGTGGGAGTGACTACTTTCGGCGGGATGTCGAGCGGCTGGTTATAAACGAGGTTTCTGTTGTAAAAAATCCGTTCGTACCAGTCGTACTGCATCGACTGCCAGGCGGCGACTCGGCCTGTTTGCAACGACAACCCCGCGTAATGCGCGATCAGATAGGGCGCCCATTCATTGTATGTCCCGCTGGTAAAGCCCAGGCCCTGCGTTGCCGGAGAATAATAACCATCAAGGGACTGAAAGGCGTAATTGATGCTTGCCGTGTCAAAAAAATCGCCGAATTTCAAATAATAAGCGAGCCATTGGCCCGCCATTGCCGCTTCCGAAATTCTTCCGGTTGGAAAGTTCCCTGCGGTGAGGTAGCGCGCCTTAAATGATGCGACGACTTTGGTGAATGCCGAATCAAACGTCTGCTTCAGGGCCGCTTCTCCCTTGATTTCAGAAAGTTTTGAAAGGATCTTATAGGTAGGCATGGAAATGCTTGCATTATATGGGTCAGGCTGGCCCCCTGCATCGTATGAGTTGGCCGTGCCCTGGAAGGTGTAGGGGTAAGCAACGGAACCATAGGTGCTCACCATGGTGAGAATCCGCTGTCCCGCCTTTTTTACATAGGGCCAGAAGTAGGAGAGCTGTACGGTATCGTCGGTGGCGATGAACGTCTCATATATTGATATGATAAAAGCGCAGTTTAAATCGACCCACTGGTCGATGTTGCGGTAATCCGCATGTTGCTGGTCGTCCCATAGGCTCATAAAGGACATGTCGCGCGAAGCGCCGTTATCGATATCGTGATGAATCTGGCCCGCCGGGTTTGTTTTCTGGGTCCGGGCCCAGTATTGCAATTCCTGCCAATTGAGCGACGGGACCATCATCGCATAAATTTGTCTACAATGCCACATCTGATCATTTGTGCCGTTTGTTGCCCATTCCCCTTCGGTATGGGCATAGCGGCCGTCTTTGCGGTACAAGCTGTTGTTCGTCAGGTTAGCGAGTGTTGCCAGCGCCTGGTTTTTTATCCAATCCGGAAAATTGGAGGCGCGCATTCGCCTGACGAGGGAAACGGCATTATCCCTGAGAAGATCGAAATGGATCAACCCGGTATCGGCGACTGCGCCTGCATTGGAAAACGTATTCAAATAATAGAACATTCCATAATTGCCTTCCGAGCCATTAATGTTATTGTACCAGCCGTAGACGAATTTAAGGCGCCTGCTCTGACCGGCGGTAAGCGTTACCTTGACCGCGACCTTGTTGATTGCACCGGTGACCGTGTTGCTGCATTGGCCGCTCGTAAAAAAACCGTTGTCATTTCCAATGGAAATGATTGCCGCCGAATCATCGCTTGCCGCATAGACCGCCCGCTGCAACGTGCCTTGGCTATTACTCAAACCTTTGCCGGCAGCGATATCGGGAGTCGATGAAGTATTCACCTGAAGGGCGACCGCCGCTTCAACGTCGGCGGCGGCAGTATTGGTCACCTGCACCTCATAGAACGCATAGGGATAGCACATCTGGTTCACATCGGCCAAATTGATCGGTGAAAAAGCGGTAAGTTTGACCGAAATCCCGTTTATGGTTCCGAAATTCGCGTAATGCACCGGATATACCGCATCATCGTCAGCGCGGCCGTTCGATATAACAGCCGATAATTTTACGCTTGTGACAACCGAGCTTCCGTTTTTGCTGTAAAACTGAAACTGGGTATTGGGCAAAACCGAGAAATTGTCGAGGGCGCATGGCGTCCTGAACGTACCGGCAAAGGTGCCGTTATGGGCGCAGAATTTTATTGCGCCGCAGCCGATCCCCCCTAACGGCGCTCCGGTTGTTCCGTCAATTG
>CAISVC010000036.1 GCA_903888815.1 uncultured Fibrobacterota bacterium | reverse complement strand
TTACACCATTGCTTATATCTCCTGTTCCTTGGTATTTTATAGCACTTTCAGAGCCTGAAAACCATTCAGCAGGAAAATCATAACAGGAGGATTTCATCATGGCGAAGGAAACCATTGTCACAAAATACACCCTCAAGGGCAGGGAAATTCTCTCTTCTTACGCGTCAATGACCATCGAAGGCGTCATGACCGCCCGCGTGCAGCGCGGCAAGGACGCATGGACCATCGAAGAGCGCAACGGCATCGCAAAAGGAACATCTGACGGCGAAAATGAGGCAATCTATATACCGAACGACCAGGCAATCGTGTCGATCCAGAGAAACATCGTGCCCCTGCTGCCGAAAAAAATCGTGATAAAAAAGCCTGCCGACATTCTCAATGCCGTTCGGGAGTTCGACCTGAAACTCGTGCAGAACGCTGGATCGAACAAGCGGAACTGGGGCGGCAACGCCTGCCTTGCCTCGTCGACCGTCTTTTTCCAGACCCTGCTCAAAGCGTCCGGCTTCAAGCCGTGGGAAGTCCTCACAAACGGTAAAAAACCCACGGTTTTCTATATGCCGAACATCGCGTTCAACATGGTGTGCGGCGGCGAACACGTACCGGGCACCAAACAGGACATCCAGGAGATGTTTTTCTTCGCCATGAACGAAAAGTCGGTGAAAGACGTTTTCGTGACCGGCACCAGGTTTTTCCGTCAGTTCGAAAAGAATCTGGTGCGCGACGGCCTGCCTACCGGTACCGCAAAAGAGCGCGGCTTCGTGTTTCCGGTCAAGGACAATTTTGAAGGCCTGAACCGCATTAAAGAATGCGCAGGACAGCTCGGGCTCACGGAAAAAGACTACGCGATCGGTACGGATAACGCCTTCTCCGAAATCCAGAAGACCGACGAACTCCGCGCGGCCGGCAAATATGCCATGCGGTTTTCCGGTCTCGGCATCAAGACGCGCGAAGAGCTCATCGAGTTTAATTACTCTATTGTCTCAAGCGCTCCCAATTTCGTGAACATGGAAGATCCGGGTTCGGAAACCGACGTGATTGCGCACAAACTCATGAACGAAAAATACGGCGACCGGGTACAGATCGTGATCGACGATGCGGCGGTCACGCAGCTCAGGTTTATTATCCCGTTCCTCGGCGCGAAAGAGCGAAAAGACCGCGCGGGAAATTCCGTGCTCATCAAGCTCAATCAGGCCGGCACGTTCACCGAAACGTGTCTGGCGACCGCAGTGGTGCTTGGTTGTGCCAATGTCAAGACCGTGAAGATGTTTCTCGATGCACGCGGCGACACCGCGCTTGTCCTTGACGAGCTGAAAAAGGTGGGCGTTGCAAGTCTTGAAGTTGCGCTGGCAAACATCAAGTCCGGCGGTTTTTCCGCGTTCTTCTCGCACCGCTCCACCGAGGGATCGTCGGAGTTCCTGCCGCTCATGCCCCTTCTTTTCGGTGCTGTCAGCCGCAAGGTATGGTTCAAGGCAGGCGCACCGAACGGCGAACGGAACCTCCAGAACTACAACCCCCTTATCCGCGCCGAAGATGAGATGCGCGCGGCCGGTATCAAGACCGTGGTCGCCGGTTTTGAGGGACTGCCGGACGGGGTTAAAATCCCGGCGGTTGCGCAATAGCCGGATAAAAGGTATTGGCAATGAACGAAGTCCTGCGCCGCGATTTTCCTCTTACCCGACCCGAGGTCGGGATGCTTCTGGCCAACGGCACCGTGGGCGTCATGATCTGGGGTCAGGACAATACCCTGCGCATCACGCTCAACCGCTCTGACTTCTGGCTGCACCGCGGCGGCGCCGCATTTGCCGCCGATGCCGCCTATGCAAAAATCCGGGAATGTATCGAAAGTAAAGATATCGCCGGTCTCGAGGCGCTTGCAGAGTCGCCGAAGAACGGCGGCGCAAAAGCCGGCCGGTCGACGCTCCTGCCGCTCGGCCGGATCGACTGCATCTTTTCAAAGGATACGGTGCTGAAAAACGGTTACCTGCACCTTAAAAACGGCAAGATCGTGATTGACGTTGCAGATAATCGCGGCCCCTACCAGATCAGCTGCTATATCGCCATGGACAAGCCGCTGCTCAACATTCATCTGCCGCCGAACCGCGACGCGCCGAAGACAGGTTTCGCCACGGCGTGGGACTATTCCGCAGAAAAGCTTGAAGCGCTCGGGCTTGAGCGTCCGGTCCCGATCGATGATCAGGGGCTTACCGGATGGATACAGAAACGTCCCGGCGACCCGTCGCTCTGCGTAGGGGTAACAGCATCACTAAGCGACGTCTTTATCGCCCTTCGGTACGGCGACTCGCCCGAACGCGCCAAGGAGCGGGTGCGGACCCTGCTTGA
>CAISVC010000035.1 GCA_903888815.1 uncultured Fibrobacterota bacterium | reverse complement strand
CCGATTATCGGTTTTGATATTTGGCCGGATGTAAAAACGGGACAGATAATAAAATTCAAATAAAATACCCCAACGGAGGAGGTCTTTATGAAACCAGTACTGCTTCTCGTCGGCATCCTTTCCCTGTTTCTCATGGGAATGAGTCAGAACTCGGCATGGGCTCAGGTTAACCTTCCGGAACCGGTCGTGAACCCTCCGGCCGTATTTCCGCTCCCGAGTCCGAACGTGCTTTACCTTCACTCAGTCTACCAGGATCGCTGGGTCAGGATGTTTTTCGGGAACCTCCATTACGCCGCAACCCGTCTCGTACGTCTCTCACCGCTTTTCCTGGCGAAATGCGATTCCGTCGATTTCTTCATCCGGGTGGCGATCAGGGGAAATGTTTCGGTGCAGGATACGATCTTCTTCTGGGCCGACACAACGATCAGCGGCCGCCGTCAGCCCGGAACATTGCTCGGCTATCGCGCGGTTGCGGCTCCGCTTGCGGGCATCGGCGCCGGTGTGCTGTGGGTTCGTGCGAAGTTTTCAACGCCCCAGCCGCTGCCGGCCGGGGATTTCTGGATAGGGTACGTTTCCGTAAACGTGACTGGAAGTACGGGAAACATAGATTCCCTGCGGGTCTGTGTGGATACAACCGTGAGCGCGGATACGACGCGAAACGTCGTTCAGATGGGAAACCGGACTCCGGGGAACTGGATCATGCCGATCCCCAGCAGGTGCGATTGGGCTCTGACAGCTTTTATCAGCCCCCAGCTTGTGCAGGTGGAGCAGGGCTCGGCAGCGAGGGGCGCGGACTTCATTTCTTCCCTCAAAATTCAGCCCAATCCCTTCTCCACGCATACCAGCATCACCTGCCATTTTACCGGTACGGAGCCGGTCAAGCTCGTGCTCTACGATCGTTCGGGGAAAGCTGTTCGAACGCTGGTTTCGCAGGGGGAGAGCTGGACAGGGCACTACCGGGTGGTTCTGGATGCTCGGGATGAAAATGGCAGGCGTTTGGCGAGCGGGGTTTACTTTATCGCCCTTGAGGCCGGGAAGCAGCGCATCGTGCACCGTCTGGTCCTGCGTGAATAGGAGCACTGTATAGAATTACTTCCCCCTCAGCCACTGCAGCGGATCGAGCGACTCTGTTGATTTGCGGATTTCGAAATGGAGCTGCGCGCCTTCCGCTTCACCGGCCTGGCCGATGGCAGTTCCGGCCGCGACCGCCTGATTGGCCGATACAGAGATCTCCTCCAGGTGCGCATAAATCGTCAGATAGTCGCCGCCGTGATCCACGATCACGAGCCTGCCAAGGCCGCGCATTGAGCCGGTGTACATGACCGTGCCGGCGGCTATGCAGCGTACTGCCTGACCGGCAGTTGCGCCGATATCGATGCCATTATTCATGGTGACGGTCTGGTACAGCGGATGGATGATTCTCCCGAAGCTGGCGACAATCGGACCATCAAGCGGCCACGGCAGCATGCCTTTCTGGCGCTCAAAGGCGGATTTTGCTCCCGCGGCCGGACGGCCCTGTTCCGCGGCAGCGGCTTTCTT
>CAISVC010000034.1 GCA_903888815.1 uncultured Fibrobacterota bacterium | reverse complement strand
GTCGGAGGTTGCCAGATGCGACCCGAAAAAGTCGCAGGTAAACAGCATTTTCTCTTCCTGTAGATAGGTGCACATTGTTTCGGGCCAGTGCACCCACGGCGTGTAAATGAATTCAAGCGTTTTGTCGCCGAGCGAAAGCGTGGCGCCGTCCTCCATGGCGCAGATCCGTTTTTCGTCCACGCAGAGATGGTCGACCAGCATGGGTTTGCATTTGGAGGAGCAGACGAGAACCGCATCCGGATATTTCTCGAGCACGGCAGGGATCGAACCCGAATGGTCCTGCTCCGCGTGATGGGCGATCACATAGTCTATTTTGTCAATATCCTTCAGCTGCTCGAGGAGCTTTTCCGGCATCGCCGCGTCCACCGTGTCGAGCAGCGCGGTCTTTTCGCTGCCGCGTATCAGATAGGCGTTATAGCTCGTCCCGTCAGGCAGGGGAATGAGCGAATCGAACAGGCGGCGGTCCCAGTCCGCGACTCCGAGTTTCCAGACATTGTTGGCAATCTGCGGAAAATTCATGGAAGTGCTCCTTAAGTTTATAGTATTCAGTTGAAAATGCCGGAATTTCATTTAAAATTAATTCATAGACGTTGAATTGCCTGATATTTTTTCGGTATTAATAAAAAATTATTTCATGTGCAAATTGCAAAAGCACGCTGATAATTGTATCATCAGTAGCAGAAGCTAAAAAATCACTGTGGTTGTATCCGGGGGCACAAAGGTATGAAACAGCATCATTTTTGCCGTCTATGGCTTTTCCTGCTGATAGCGTCGCTGTCGGGCGCGGTCTTTGGCCAGGACACCATAAAATGGGTCGAACAGAGAAGCGGCGTTAACCAGACACTCTGGTCTATTTATTTTGCGGATACCCTGCACGGCTGGGCCGTGGGAAATAACAGCAATGCGGTGCGGACCGATAACGGGGGAGCTACCTGGACAAGGATAACCGCTCCGTCAGGAGATTCGTTGTATACGGTCTGGTTTGTAACCCCGGCCAAAGGCTGGATGGCCGGTGTGCGGGGTGCCATTTATGTATCCGCTGACAGCGGCAAATCATGGGTTACTGATACGTCAAAACTGAAAACGTACTTTGCTGACGCATGGTTTTTCAATGAAGACAGCGGCCTTTTTGTCGGATCGACAAACACCAACAGCTTAATGGGGACGGTCTTCCGCACCGTTGACGGCGGGCAGACCTGGTCGGAAACCGACATGAGCAACCCTTGGGGGCTCGGTTCGGTCATGTTCGTCAATGACAGCACCGGCTGGGCAACGGGAGCGGATCTTGTCGTCAAATCGAATAACGGAGGGCAGTCATGGGGAGCGCCTGTTGATCCGATAACAGCCTCGTACCGCGGTTATGTCAACGTGATCTGGTTTATTGATTCACTCAGGGGGTTCGGCGCCGGCCGCTACGGCGGCATTGTGACAACGGCTGACGGCGGCGCAACATGGTCGTGTGTCGACACCTCCACAGGGTCGTGGCTTGAGGACATCTGTTTTACTGATCCCCGTCACGGCGTGGTCGTGGGCGAGCGCGGGTGTATCGGGTGGTCGAGCGACAGCGGCAGAACATGGGTGCGGCACTACCCGCGGCACCTGCCGACCCTTGATGCGCCGTGGTTCCGTACCGTATGTTTCAGGGATGCCGGTCATATCTGGACGGCAGGCGACAGCGGCCTTATTATGAAGGGAGCTTTTTCACAGTCGGTATCAGTTGATTGGAATTTCAATAAAGGAATTCCGGGCGGGAAAAATTGCCGTTTATCGGTGCGCCAGCCGGGGATCGTAACGGTCGATTTCTACAATAAAATTCCGGCATCGATTTCGATCTCACTCTACGGGCTCGACGGCGCATTCGCCGGACAGATAGCACTGCAACCGCAGAGTTCCATTGCTCATGCAAAGCTGCCAGATCTGAAAAGGGGCGTGTATTTGATGGCAGCGGAAGTTGACGGATTAAAAGTCGCTGAAAGGTTTATTTACAAGTAGCATTTTACCTTCGTCAGTCCCC
>CAISVC010000033.1 GCA_903888815.1 uncultured Fibrobacterota bacterium | reverse complement strand
GAACGGCAAGCGGAGCATTTGTTTCAAACGCTGTTGCGCAGGGTGTTTGCGTAGGGGCGGGGTCATCCCGCCCAATGCATCGTGCGTCGCGCAATCAGGAGACAGGGCGGGATGACCCCGCCCCTACAAAATATTCTTTGACAACAATAATCGTGGCACCGTCAAATCCCGAACATCAAGGACAGGGCGATTTGCATGGTGTTGATCGACCGGGCGCTGCCGATAAAATGCTCGCTGCCGTTGACTGCAACCGGGTCCTTGTCGTCGTTCAGCCGGACATAGGAATCGATACGTTGGGAATGTGTCGGGTCCACCGCCTCGAAGCTTTTGCCGAAGAGGTTCATCAGGTTGTAGGAAAGGCTGAGATCGAGCGACATCAGCGGGCTTATCTTATAGAGCACCCCGCCTGATAATCCGAGGCCGAAGCGCATGGCGGATTTCACGTCATACGTCCCGCTCGGCACCTGGGCAACACCGTTAAACTTTGTCTGGCCGCTTATCGTGTTGAGCGCGAGGTTTGCGCCGAGGTACGGGGTGAGCGGTACTGCGGGAATGCTTATCATGTACTCGGGACCAAGCTTGATGGAAAAGATCTTCTGTGAAATCTCCACCTTGCCCTGTCCGCTAGCCTCGGAATTCCCGCTGTTGTTGAGCGACGAGTACCCGATTTCCGCCGCGAGCTTGAATCCCGCGGCCCCGATCCTGCCCTTTGCGTGGAAATTAATGCCGCCGGAAAGGCCGTATTTGGTCCCTGCATAGTAATCGACGGTGGACCCCGAATAATCGCCGGACGGGATCTCATACCCGATTCCTGCGCCGGCCTGCAGTTTTACTCCCTGCGAAAATGCCGGCGACGGAAACGATACCATTACTGCTGTAAAAACGACTGCAAAAACCGACATCAGCGTGCGCTTCATACCTGCCTCCTTTTTGTTAACACGCCACCCTCGGGGCGGGATGACCCCGCCCCTACGAAACTGTAAACGATAAATTTTACAATGTTCAATTAATCATCACGATGGCGCCCTTGACCTTGGTCATGCCTGAGCCGCTGACCTCGGTCATGGTGCCGTCGAGCTTGGCCTGCATGCCGCCCTTAAGCTCGATGTTCATGCCCCCTTCCACTTTCGCATTCATGTCGCCTTTGGCCTCAAAGTTCATGCCCTTGAGCTTCATGTCCGAAGTTGCCTTGGCCTCGATGCCGGCCTGGGCAGATATCTTGATATTGGCGCCTTTGATCTCGATGTCCTGCTGTGCCGTGATCTGGATTTTCCCCTGCGAATCGAGGATGAGCCCGCCGTTGCCGTCGAGCGTCACCTTGTTCTTTTTCGCGCAGTCGGCCAGTACCATTTTCTTGCCGTTATCGTCCATTTCGACAGTATGGCCTGCCTTGGACTGGATGATGATCTTCTTGTTCTTGTCGTCGCATTTGATGACGTTCCCCTCTTTGGTTGTGATCACGATGCCTTCGGAACCGC
Source organism: uncultured Fibrobacterota bacterium (assembly GCA_903888815.1). GTDB lineage: Bacteria > Fibrobacterota > Chitinivibrionia > Chitinivibrionales > Chitinispirillaceae > BOG-1184. The sequence continues at coordinate 842 of CAISVC010000033.1, read as the reverse complement.
TTTTATAGGTCATGGTAATGGTGTGCGCGGACCCGGTCCATTTGACGCACTCGTTCTTGTCGTCGAGCAGGAGTTCGTTCGCCTTGGTGCTCTTGAGCGAGATCCGCTTCTGGTCGTCGTCCATCTCAAGGGTATGCTTTGCCGAAGTCGTGAGCTTTACCTTCTGCTTCTTGTCCGTATCATCCATCAGGAGTTCGTTGCCGCCGGCCGTGCGGATGAGGTTCTGTGTCTTGTTGCTGCTCACCACCGGCGATATGGTATTGGAGTTCGGCACTGCGCCGAGGCCGATGGGCTTGTCCGGGTCGCCGTCAATGCACGCCCAGACCATTTCCGTCCCCTCGTGCGACGGGAAGTGGATGCCGTATTTAGGGCCTGCGTACGGCTGCATCATGCGCACGTACTTTGACGCTTCGCTGTTCCTGGCGTTTGCATTGTCGAACGGCATGCGCACCTTGTAACGCCCCATGTCGTCGAGCGAAGCGTAGTTCGACCCCTGCGCCTCGATCGCGGCGGTCATGACGCCATTTACTTTAGGTATTATTGCCTTCTTCTGCGGCGCAAAGGTATTCGCCCGGTCGGCGGGTATGGCCTGGAAAGTATTTGCATACGATATCATGTCGCCCGCATGGCCGCCCGTATGGGTGATGCGGCACAGCACGTAGTCCGCGTTCAGGTCCTTGCGCTCGTGCTCAGCAAGCGTGAAGCGGCACCCTGCGCGAAAAGCCCGGCAGTCCGACGCGCCGTCCACAAGCATCTGGCGCGACGCGATGCGGTTGGACGCCACCTCTGCCGCGCGCTGCGCCTCGGTCACGTTCTTGAAATTCCCGCCGTACTCGTACACT
>CAISVC010000032.1 GCA_903888815.1 uncultured Fibrobacterota bacterium | reverse complement strand
TTAAAAATTTCAAAAGCCAGACGCGCGTCAACGATTTGATGACGGATGAGGTTGCTTACCAGCGCCGCATCCTGTTCATTGCCCAGTTTTGCATACGCCTGCTCCAGTATTGATGCCATTTCGAAATAATACTCGCTGTTACGGTGTTCAGCAATGAAATCATGGGCTATTTTCACGCTTTGTTTATACTTGCCTAGATCCAGATAGCACCGCGCAATCTTGATAAGCGCATAGGGGAAACGTTTCGCTTTTTTCGGCACTTTCCGATAATACATAAGCGCAGTTTCCGCGTTATTCTGCAGATAGTAAATATCACCGATTATAATCGCCGATTCATCGGTTGTTTCCCTATTGCCGGCAGTACCTTGGACAGCCGCGAGTAATAATAACGCCTTCTGATAATCCTTGGTCTGGAGATAGCAAAGTGCTGAAAGAAACTGTGCCTGATATGCTTGGGATGAGGTGTTTGGAATACGGATGAGCTTCTGTACCGCCTTATCATACTCTTTTCGCTGGTAATCGATTAATGCACTGAGATAACGAATCGAATTTATAAGCGGATGGATGCGATACCGGCCCTCGAACGCCGAATATATGCTGTCAGCCTTTTCGTGATCGTCATTCTTGACCGCAAATTCCAGGAGCCGGTATAAACTCGGCGCAGCCTTGTCGCTTGCAGGAAAATTATTTATGACATAATAATAATCGTTCTGGGCGAGCTGGGTACAGCCGAGTTTACGGTAGCTTTCAGCAAGGACGAAGGTAATGAAATCCAATCGGCCGTCGGGAAGCTTGAGCACGCGCATTCTTTCAAGGATCTCTATCGATTTGCGGAAATTCCCTTGATGATAATTTCTGAGTGCCGATTGCACTTCTTCCGGCATAGCGACCGCTACTTGACTCAGAGGAACATATACCTCTTCATAGGCGTCCTTGAGCAGCCACTCCACCCCGCTCGGATCACCGCACACAGTGGCAGCCATGCCCAAAGACACCGCTGCGAAAAACAACGCTGGCAGTCTCATTTGCAACATCGGAAGCCTACATCATCGGCCCGTGCGGCAAGCGTACTTGGTACCGCAAGACCGCAATGGGCATCCTTTCCATCGTAATATGAACCGCCTGCCATTACAGGATAATCACCCTGCTTGCTTTCAACCCATTCCCAGGCATTGCCAATCATGTCGAAAACTCCGGATCCGCCGCACCGGCTAAATGAGCCGGAATTCCAGACCTTTTTTCCTTCGGTTGGACATTGGCCTTTGCTGTAGGAGTCGCCGTACGGGTATGTATTCTTCGATCCGCTTCGGCATACTGACTCCCATTCCTTTTGCGTGCAGAGACGCTTTCCTGCATCAATACAGGCAATCTTCGCTTCGACCCATGAGACACCCGTAAGCGGAGGCTTTCCTGCTTCATTAGGGTATTCGTATGTATCGATACACAGGCTGCGGCCTTCATCGTCCGCCACCGATACCATCCCGGTCGGACACCTGTCTTGTACCACAATGGTGCGTGAAAATACGCTTTTTCGCCGCCGTTCGTCGGTCGCCTCAAGCTGCACCTTGTATTTGCCGGGTTTACTGAATGTATGGATGACGCGTGTATTGGCTGTACCGCCGGAATCAAAAGAGCCATCTCCTTTAAAATCCCACCTGAATACAAGTTTCCCGAGGGGACTTTCCTTGTCCACGCTGCTTGACGCATCAAATACTGCCTGCGAGCCGGCACCTATTGTGTCCGGACTTGCTGTAAAATGAGGTGACGGTGGCAGATCGATCAGATAAATAAAGGTATCCGGTTCACCTTTGAAACCGGAGACATCAACGGCGTAGGCAACGATAGTATCCGACGCGATAAGCGTCAGTGGTGCCGAAAACACGGTCGAATCGCTGGTCGGCATGCTGCCATGTCTGCAGTAGTAAATTGTCGCCTGGTCAATGGTATTGAGCGTAACCGACAGTATCCGGTCATAGATCCGATCGGTTCCAGCCGGAACATCGGGTATTACCTGTGGTTTCAATACGTCAAGTATCTTCAGCGCACTCTGGTTGCCCGCTGCGTCTTCGGTATAAAAAGCTAATTGCACGTCAGTTGTCCTAACTATGCCGATGCGATCCTTCGACATGAGCAACTTATTTCCTGCGGTATGCACTTTCTGGCTGAAAAACGGGTTTGAACCGTCGGTGGTGTAATAGATGGTAGCATTCTCGCTGCATTCAAAAAAAATCGATACTGAGTCATTTATTCCCTTTCTGATACTGACGCCGACTCTCGGCGGTGTCCAATCAGTATAATACTGCTGAGACCGTATTACGCTTCTTAATCCCTCCGGTGATTCCAGATAATACTCAAGGATATGCAAACCTTCACCCTTGATGGGAATAGAATCACTGAAGCGACTGAATACGGTATCAGGAGACATCCGCCAGAAAACAACTCCCGATAGATTGGTTAAAAATCTGACCGTCACCTTCCGGTTGTACATGCCTCCCTCCGGTATGGCCGAAACCATTGGTTTCTTCAATTCATCAATAATCCCGACCTTGCCGATATTGCCAAAGGAATCCGCTGCCAAATAGGCCAGGCTCTGCCCCGTTTGCAGGGTAATAGGGTCTTTATATACCGGCGAATTAAACGTGGGGACAGCTCTGCCAACCTCATAATAAATCGTTGCCGGTTTATTCGGAATAAGCCTGATTTTAAAATTTCCTTTCTCCAGACTGCCCTCGATCTGCGCTCGTACCAGAGGAGGCTTCGTGTCAAGAATAAACCGCGCCTCTGTTTCCTGAGACGGGTTCCCCGCTTCGTCAATTGCACAGCACTTGAGGTCTGTTGTGCCTTCGCGCGAGACGACGATCCCCTCATTGCCATAGAGCACGGCTTTTTCATCGGGCCGCGATCCGTCAACCGTATAAAAAATCCGCGCCGGTTTGTCCGTTATTATGAAAACAGCCGGTGCTTTATTAAACACTCCGCCGGGAGGCTGTATCGTCACCTGCGGAGGAACCAAATCGTACTTCCGTTCCCATTCAAGAAGTTTCGATTGATTGCCGGCATTATCCCATGCCAACGCTTTAAGCACTCCTTTGCCTTTATGGGGAATAACAAGGCGTAACCCGCTTGACAATTCGGGATTTTCGGCGGAATTGCTGAAATGCGGACTCTGGTTGGTGGGAACAGTACCATCAAGCATATAATAGATAACACCGCGTTTTTTTATCGCCAGTCTGAGCGTATCGGCGCTGACACCGTCAGCGACCTGCAGATGAATTCTAGGGGCAATCGTATCTAGAATATAGTTCTCCTGGCAGACGGCCGATGAACGGCCATGTTTATCCCTGCCGAAGTATCGCAGCACGCTCAACCCGGACGGTAGCTGCACCGGTCCCTCATATTCTTTGAACCATTCCGGAGGAGCGATCGGGTCAAAGGAATAATAAACCTGAACGTCTTTGGGAGCATTGAAGGTCACCGGCTGGGGCCGGTTAAAAAGCCCTCCGCGAGGATGAACAGCCACCTGAAAGGTATTTGTGTCAACGACATATCGCAACAGATCCGAAACCGTCCGATTGCCGGCGCTGTCTATTGCCGCAATATAGCCTTCGAACACCGTGGTAACCGGGATCGAGGATGATAGCGCCTCCCCGCGGACATCACCGCCATTCTTAAAATATTCAAATCGGCACGGTTCGTCAGCGGAAAGGTGCATGACAACCCCTTTAAGGTAAACACCGGGGTCAGGCGATATGGTCAGGCGGGGACGACGGGTATCAAGAACATAGTGCGCCGAATCAATTGAAGATCGGTTTCCGAAATCATCTTCACCATAATAATAAACGGTGAGTGCCGTGTCCTTGGTAACAGGAATCGGTGTTGTGTATTCCTGTGCCGGTTTTTCCGAATTGATGCCTATCCAGAATGTTGATCTTTTATTCGCCGATAATGTTATCATGAACACCGACGAATGGTAAACCCTGTCAGGCATTATCGCTACCCGCGGTGGAACGGTATCAAGCCATCGAGGAATCCCGGCCGCAATTCGCCGGTTGCTTTCGGCGGAAATCGCAGACGGTATCAGTGCAGACAAGCAGGCAAGCGCCGTAATCGCTATCCGCACCGGAAGCGATACTCCCCTGTTTTCTTCCTTCAACCGATCGAAGCGCATTTATTTTTTTCCCGCTATTTTCCGTTCCAGGAGCTTTCGCATTGCCTTGTCAGCAGTTTTATCAAGGGCTTTTTTCCAGGAATCCACCGCTAATTCGCGATACCCTTTGCAGTCTGCATAAATGTTGCCCATGAGAACATCGGGTTCCGGATCGCGCGGTGCATATTCACCTGCCTGCTTGAGTACGAGAATTGCATTATCATAATCCTGTCGGCTATTGTTTTGTAACATTGCATACATGCACTTCCCCGCACCGAGATACCCGTTTCCATCGTTCGGAAACGCTTTAATGACCGTCTGATACTTCATCAGGGCCGCTGCGAACCAGCCCCTTTTTTCATAGACCGACGCAAGAAGCGTCATGATTTCCCTGTTTAATGGTTGACGTTCAAGGAAATCCTCCAGCGGTTGCAAAGCCTCCTCGTACCTTTTTTTCCTGAGAAGTATTGCAGTCAATCCATGGATTGCCTTTTCATGGTCAGGTACGAGTTCAATAATCCTGCGATAGCAACGCTCCGCATCGTCATATTTTTTAAGCGTATCAGCAATCGTTGCCCGTTCGGCCAGTACATCGATTCGATCAGGTGTCATCTGCAGCATCAGGTCGAGATATCGGGCGGCCTTTTTTAGATTATTTTCTTTAAGATAGGCAATCGCCAGGTTGTATAGCACTGTTTCATTTTTTCGGCCGGATTCTTCCGCTTTCGTATATGCCTGGATGGCTTTCTTCGTCGATCCGCCCAGGAAAAGAACACTGCCGAGGTTATTGAATGCAGATTGACGCGTGGTTGTATTACTCGCCGCCATATCAAAACATCTCACC
>CAISVC010000031.1 GCA_903888815.1 uncultured Fibrobacterota bacterium | reverse complement strand
TTTTTTAATCCGTCTGATGACCGTCTCTTTCCCCAGGGCTACCATGAGTTCGAATAAACCCGGGCCGAAACTCACACCGCTGATTGCAAGACGTGTAGGATGGATAAGCTGCCCGGGCGGTATCTTAGCTTTTTCCGAATATTCATGGTATATCTTTTCAAGCGATTGGGCATCAAACGGCTCTGTTTTTTCTATCTTATCAAGCAACGCTTTAAATAGTTGCGCAGTCTCCGGTGTAAACTGTTTTTTTGCCGCTTTTTCTTCGTAACTGACTGGGTCTTTGAAAAAATATTCTGAATTACTGATCAACTCGGTAAGTTTCTTCGATCTGACTTTCAAAAGATCAATAATGGTCAAATAATAAGGATTCTTCTGGTCGTTATCGTTGCCGACCCATCCCCTCTCCTTCCATAACGGCACCACCTCTGCAGCAAGCAAAGCTGCGCTTCGTTCCGCCATATACAAGCCGTTCATCCACTCCAGTTTCTTTTCATCGAACACCGCCGGTTTGGGAGAAACATGATCCAGCGAAAACGCTTTTACAAGCTCATCACGTGTCATCTTCTCCCGGTCGTCTCCCGCTCCAGGCGCCCAGCCGAGAAGCGCCAGAAAATTAAACAGTGCTTCGCTCAGATAGCCGGCACGCCTGTAATCCATGACTGACGCCGCACCTTTGCGTTTGGAAAGTTTCTTGCCGTCCTCGGCAAGAATGATCGGCAGATGGGCGAAATGAGGGGATTTCCAGCCGAACGCTTCATAGAGCAGAACATGCCGCGGTGTCGAGGCAATCCATTCGTCACCTCGCATGACGTGCGTGATGCCCATAAGGTGATCATCGACTACGTTTGCCAAATGATAGGTCGGGAAGCCGTCGGACTTTATCAGCACGATGTCGTCCAGTACATCGCTCGAGTATTCGATGGTGCCGCGGATCAGGTCTTCGAAAATAACCCTGCGGCCGGACGGAATTTTAAGACGGATAACATGGCGTGTACCGGCCGCCCTGAGCGTATCAATTTCGCCTTTCGAAAGATCCCTGCATTTCCTATCATACCCTGCGGTCTGTTTTGTTTTTTCCTGTTCCGCACGCAGGGCCGCCAAACGCTCCGAAGTGCAGAAACAACGATACGCATTACCGCTTTCAATGAGCTTTTGTGCATGCTCGCTGTGAATTTGCATCCGCTGGGACTGGATATACGGCCCGCATGCACCGCCTTTTTCAGGCCCTTCGTCCCAGTCAAGCCCGAGCCACCGCAGGCTGTCAAATATCTCCTGCGTGGCGCCTTCCACACAGCGGCCCCGGTCGGTGTCTTCGATGCGCAGGATAAACGTGCCTCCGTGATGGCGGGCGAAAAGACAGTTAAAAAGCGCGCTCCTGGCCCCGCCGACGTGCAGATAACCGGTCGGAGACGGAGCAAAACGTACGCGCACATTATCAGGCATCGGGGGATTTCTTTCTTCCCAAGGTTGTGAATTGTTAAATATAAGTTCCGATAGGCAGAATTTAAAAAAGAATCAGACAGTTATGCATAACAACGACTTCTCTCAGGTATTGTAATTATCCGCCCAATGATGTAATTTTACTGGCCAAGTGCTCACCTGTTCGATTGATAATTAATAGTATGAAACCGATCGTGCTTTCGATGATCCTCTGCGATTATTATTACCGTGATGCGCATACCGGGAAAAGCGTGCTTGCAGGAACGTTCAGCTCCATCAACAGCGCCGGGTTTCCCTCGAAGCACGGCAATTGCGCGGTCTATATCGCCATGACCGACGTGGCATCAAACGGTGCGGCGCAGCTCATCTTCAGGAAAGAGAACAGCGATTTTTCGATGCAGCTTCCGCCGTGGGAAGTTCAGGCGTCTGAAAACCGCACTGCCGTCATAGAGATCGGCGGCAATATCAACGGACTGCCGCTGCCCGATGCAGGCAATTATGAATTCGTCCTTATGTGGAACGGCGTGGAAATCGCCTCACGCCGCATGAATGTAGTAAAAGTTAACCTGGAAAACCCTCCGCCACCGGAAGGGAAACAGTAAAAGGAACGTACCGCATGGATTATCCGTCTATTTCCGCGAAAATCATCGGCGCAGCGCTGCTCGTCTGGACCGTACGCTCGATCTGGCGGCATTTCGTGCAAAGGAAGGCAGCGGCAGTCCCGGCTTCGAATCCGAAGAACAGCGGGAACAAATCCGCTTTTAAAAGCGGTACCGTTGCAAAGGACGAAACACACCCATCCTTTTCAGAACAGCTGCTCAACAATCTTCTCCTCTACCTGTGGCTCGCCTTTATGCTCGCTTTTTCAGCCGGGATGATCTTGAATAATTGAAGATATGCCGCATCTGCCGATTTAAGCTTCCGCGTTTTTTCCGGTTTTATCCTACGGCCGGGGGTTAACCAATCCCGATACTTCCAGATTGAAATACGTTCCTTTTCAGCATTATAACGGTCGCCAGGGGGATATTTTATATTCCTATAAGCACTTTCAAATTAATAAAATTAGCCCTGCTATGACCAAGTTCCGAACGTTAAAATATCTCATCTACTGCCTGTGTATTCCTTCTTTATACGGCTGCTATTACCTGCAGCAGGGGTCCACACTTCTTAAATATCATTGCAGTGCCGAACCCAACAAAAGCCTGATCGCGGATACCGCTGTACCGCAGGATGTCAGGGAACTGTTGATTAAAGTCGAGGATATCCGCCGGTTCGCGGTTGAAAAAGTCGGGCTGGAAAAGAACAAAAACTTTTCCTGCTTTGTAAAAACCGACCGTGATCATATTGTTGATAATGTGTACGCGGCAAAAGCAGACACTTTTGTGCAATATTTCTGGAGCTATCCGTTTTTCGGGGCCATGCCCTACAGGGGTTTTTTTGACAGGAACGGCGCGGAAAAGGAGGCCTATAAGCT
>CAISVC010000030.1 GCA_903888815.1 uncultured Fibrobacterota bacterium | reverse complement strand
TTATCCCCGTGACCTGGACCGGGTGGTTTTTATCGAGCGTATCCCCGGTGCCGAGCTGGCCATTGAAATTGAGCCCTGTCGCCCAGAGCGTACCATCTTTCTTGAGGATCATGGTGTGCGCACCCCCGGCCGAGACGGCTGAAACCCCGCTCATCCCCGGAACCTGGACCGGGGTCGTTCTTTTGATCGTATCGCCAGTGCCGAGTTGACCATTGGCATTGAGCCCTGTCGCCCAGAGCGTACCGTCGCTCTTGAGGATCATGGTGTGGAAACCACCTGCCGAGACGGCTGAAACCCCGCTTATCCCCGTGACCTGGACCGGGGTCGTTCTTTTGATCGTATCGCCGGTGCCGAGCTGGCCAGCGGAGTTGCCCCCAGTTGCGTAGAGCGTGCCGTCATACTTGAGGATCAAGGTGTGCGCGCCCCCGGCCGAGATCGCCATTGCTGCCCTGTCAAGGGGATTGGTCGGGGCCTGGCATCCGGAAAAAAGTGCCCACACAATGGCTGCGCCAAGGATAATAAACCGTTTCATAGCTCTCCCCTGTTTTTGAAAAAAAGATTAATAATATTTCAAATTTAAAACTTTTTTATCGCAAAAGTTTTTTAACGGCCGTCCTTGAGGCGATTGATTAAAAATTCAGGCATTTTGATTTTTTTCATCTTCGCCTGCGCCTTTTCGATGTCGTATGGGACGCGGCGGTAGGCGAAGTCGCCCTTCTCGGTGTCGAGGATGGCATAGCACGACTGGGGGTTGCGGTCGCGCGGCTGGCCCACGCTGCCGACGTTGATCAGAAACCGGGAACCTTCCATTTCCCTAAGATTGACGCGTACGGCCTGATGAACGTATACTTCTTTCTTTTTATCAAGGACAATAATGATTGGGATGTGGGTATGGCCGACGAGACACGCATCCGTCTCAAAATACTGGAAGTTGAAAGCCGCCTCCTCCAGCGAGGTTATGTAATACCACATGTTCGGTTCATAGGGTGTCGAATGCACGAGGGTGAGCGCATCGCGGGTGGCAATAAGCGGCAGCGAAAGGAGAAACGACCGGACATCATTATTCAGGGCGCCGGCGGTCCATTCGATGGCGATTTTCGCGTGACTGTTGAAATGATGCGTTGCAAGAAGGTTGACTGCGGCAGCATCATGGTTTCCGAGCAGGATGGTGCCGCTTTTTTTTCGTACGATTTCCGCACATTCGTTCGGATTGGCACCGTACCCCACAATATCGCCCAGGCAGATGATCTCATCAATTGATACCTGTTTATCGATATCTTCAAGCACCGCCTCAAGCGCCTCGAGATTGGCATGGATGTCGGAAATAAACGCAAGTCGCATGGGCGTTATCCGTTTTCCATGTAGCGGAACGAAGTCGCACCGATATCGATTCGGTCTTTATGCCGTAAAAGGTGCGATTTTATAGCCCGCCCGTTTACTTTCACTTTGCCCATCAGTTTGCTGGTGCTGAGGCGCCATCCTTCTTCGGTCTGTTCGAGGAACGCCTGCTGCTCGCTGACCATGAAACCTGCGACAGGGATATCGTCGGAATCGCCGTTGCCGAGGGTCATATAGGGCTTGTCAAGTATATACGAAAGGTGTTTGGCGGTCTCAATCAGCATAGGGCCCTTTTCTTCAGATTCCTCACCGGCCGCAGGTACTTTCCGTGTCTGACCGCGCGGCTGTACCTCTTCGGCCGGCACGGGGACCTTGGCTTCCTTGGGTTTCTGGTAGGTCCGGGTATTGGAGCGTTTTTCAGCCGGCTCCTGCTGTACCGGTTCCTCACGTACCTGCCCTGTCGCCGGCTCAGGGGCGGTAATTGGAACACTTTCAGCCGGCTCTGCAGCAGCTTCGGCACCGGGAGAGATTTCTTCATAGATAATGGTGAATTTTCCGATGGTGATTTTATCACCGCTGTGCAGGGGAACTTTTTTTACCTTCTTGCCGTTGACGGTAGTGCCGTTTAGCGAGTTAAGATCAGTCAGAATGTATTTCCGGTCGTAATCTTCCTCGATGCGCAGGTGGCGGCGCGAGACGCCCATATTCGCGATCGAGATGGTATTTTCCGGGAGTCGTCCGATGGTGATGACCGGCTCGTCAAGGACATAGGTATTGAGAGGCTTACCCTCGTAGAAAACTATGAACTTTACCATAAGCTCCCTTATCTGGTTGCTTCAGCAAAAACCGCAGAAACCGCAGCGATGCACTGGCGTAACCATGGCATTCAGTATAATATCCCAAAACACTTAAAATACATGTCATTTCGCATATATGCAACAAATAGCCTCTTCTACCCGCCGGAAGATATACAACAGCATTTTCCCCCGTCCGATTACAGAGGTTTTCGGTTTTGAACGCACTATCTTCTTTCTTGATCATTGCTTCTTTATATATATTCAAAAGCACTGCCATAAGCTTCAAAACTTGATCGGGGGCAGCATTCAGCAGTAAAAAAGGCGAGATACGTTCGAACGAAGGAGCGTTTATTCTCCACGGCGATGAATAATTAAATGCAGGAAGGGAATAGCAACAGGCGAGTTATGAAAGCCGAAACAGCGTATCGCATGACGGTTTCATTCCCGGGCGAACTGGACTATATACCGCTTGTCCGGAAGCTTGTTTCGGATGTTCTCCTGGTGCTGCATTTCAGCCCGAAATTTACCTTCCGTTCAGAGTTTATTGTTGATGAACTCTGCAATAATGCGGTAACGTACGGGTCCAGCACGGATCGTTCACCGGTAGAGCTGCTGTGTGAGACCTACAGTGACCGGGTCGAATTTACCGTTAAAGACCAGGGCGGATCCAGTGAAAATATCAAGCGGCTTCGCCAGGCGATAGCCGAGGAGTCTTCCGGGAAAGGCGCCGGCCTGGAACTCGTCCGCCTGCTTGCGGAAAAGGTTACGTGTACCATTGACGAGAACAACCTGACCCAGATCCATGTGGTGCGGACGCGGGAAGGATTGTAGGTCGTACAGTACAGATGATTATGATAAGGACTCAGTATCATGAACGATGATGCACCGAATATTGAAATAACCGATATTCCCTCAATGCCTGAAGTATGTCTGGTACGGTTGAACGGCGACCTTGACATCGATAGCGTCAGTGCCATTGACCGCTGTTTTTCCCGGCACGCTGACAGCACCAAGAAGCATGCGATTGCGGACATGAGCAATGTCACGCTGGTCGCTTCCGCCGCGCTGGGGAAGCTTCTGGGGATTAAGCGTCGGTTCGTTGAGCGGGGCGGCGATCTGGTGCTGGCAGCCATGAGTCTGGAACTCAAGATGAAGTTCGTGCTCATGGGCGCGAATAAGATTTTTAAGATCCATAACGATCTCCGATCGGCAATGAACGCCTATGCGTGGGAAGTGAAACACGAAACCGAACATATCCGGCTCTCCTTCCCGTCACAGCTCGCCATTGTGCCTGCAGTGAGGAATTTCGTCAGTCAGGTAATGCTTCACAAAGGGTATAACGACCGCGACAGCTTCAGGATCGAAACCATAGTTGATGAAATCTGCAACAACGCGGTGCAATACGGTTCTCATGAGGAACACGACAATATCACCCTTCGTATAAAAGTAGACTGGGAAAAGGTTGAACTCGACGCGGAGAACATCAGCGATCCGGGTAAAGGGGATATGCTCAGAATGTACATGAACAACATGAAAAACGACGTGCGCATCCACGAGGATGAAAAACGGGGGCGGGGCCTTGCTCTGGTCAAAATGCTGGCGAGTGAACTCAAGGCGGACGTTACCGATAAAGGAACAATGGTGCATGTGACCAAATTGAAAGAGGAACAGGTCTATGGAATCTCAGATTGAACTAAAGTGTGAAGGAATGAAAGGCAGAAGCGATGCGCAGGTGATCCGGTTCGTGGGCGATCTCGATGCGACGAACGTCCAGACCGTTCTTGAGAAGATCTGCAACCTTTTCAACGAGGGGAAAATCCATATTGTCGCTGATTTCGCAAAGCTCCGGTACGTCAACAGTACCGGCCTCGGAATCCTTCTGCACCTGAGCAAGTCGGCCAAGGAAAAGGCGGGGAGTTTTAAAATAGCCAATGTCAATGAGAATGTTTTTGAAATCGTTGAAATTATCGGTGCCACGTCGCTTCTTGAAATCTATGATACGGTTGAAGAAGCACAGGCATCGCTTAACTGATCCGCCGGTATCTTTTACTATCAACATGAGGGCGTTTCCATGAAAAAAAAGCATGTGGCAGTATTCGTCGGGAGTATCCTTTTGCTTCTGTGTGCGTGTTATCACGGTACTCCGCGGAAAGACCGTCTCGCGTATATCGGATCCACACTGATCACCCAGCAGGATATCGAAGGGTTCGCCGGTATTACCCGGTTCTATCCCAATCCGCCGGAGGAATACTTTCTGGCTACGCGTCCTCCGGTAGGGGCGTTGGTGGAAACGCATGCGATTTACCGGAAGATGCGCTGGAATCCGGCAACCATGAAATACCGGCACAGCCTGGAATGGAAGTGGAGAGAGCGGTATTATCTGGCCACGATGTTTACCGAAACCTTTTTACAGTGGAACCTGGGATTCACCGATAATGAGATCAAGAGATATTTCAACAGCCACCGGATGGAGTTCGCCAATACCGTAGTGCGCGATTCGGCCGGGAAACAATGTACGACCAGGGTGGTGCAGCCATTCAACAGTGACATTAAAAGGATGGTTGCGGAAAAAATGTTCTGTGTCGTGCACCCTCCCGATTCTGCGTTTAAGAAAACCGTCCATACAATCGATACGAATATAACCAACCGGGAATGGATGAGACACATTCGGGACGAAGGGGCTCGCGAAATATTCACAAAAGCGTATTTTAAAGAGAAACATGGAAAACCTTTTCCTGATTCGCTCAAAGATATTTATGGCAAAGGAAGAATTGTCTCGCCCGAAGATATGGACGTAATGATTTCCTGGGTGCCGGCATACCGCCGCGCACAGATAAAAAACAGCCCGCAGGGGCTGAAAAATTTTGCTGAATGGCTGATCCGGTGGAAACTTTTCAGCGAAAAGGCCGTAAAGAACGGGTTTGCATCGCAGCCGTCAGTGCGGAACGGGCTCAAATGGGCCTGGGAGTATGAAATCGCCCAGCGGTATGTGAATGAAACGCTTGCTCCGCTCGCAAAAAAAGATATCCGCATTGACACGGCAATGGCGCTGTATTCTTACTGGGATGAATCCGAAACCCCGGGTTCAATCGATTCGACGGCTTGGAAAAACCACCTCTCAAAACTTGTTAGGCAGGAAGAAGGGGTAAAATTCGACAGCCTCCTCTATGATATCCGCCGGTCGGAAGGCGTGCGGTTTCTCCAGGATAACTGGAGAGACGACAAGGTAAAAGACCCGGTAAGAGTTTTAAGGCAGGCCGATTCACTGCGGGACACAGGCAACACAAACGATGCGGAAATCACCTATCGGTTGCTGGTTGACAACTTTTTCTTTACGAAAGAGGGCAAAGAGGCGCTGGTGGAGCTTGCTAAAATCAAAACCGAACAGCAGATGTACCGTGAGGCCATCAATAACTACCGCCGCTTTCTTGTCATTGATGCCAACCTGAGCAAGCGGTACGACCACATGTTCATGATCGGCTTTATATACGACGAGTACCTTAACAAACAAGAAATGGCCGAAGTCAACTACAAATGGGTCCTGAAAAACGGCCCGGACTGCAAGCTGGCCACCGACGCCGAATTTATGATGCAGCATCTCGGCGAGCCGATGCCGAGTGTCGACGAACTGCAGACGGAGGTCAAACGCCAGGGGAAAAAGGTGGAAGCCGGGGAAACCGATTCCACCGGGCTTAAGGTAGAGATGATATCTGCCAAACAGAAAAAGAAATAAATTTTTAAATACCGCACACAAGTGCAACCCCGCCGGGGCTTTCTCCGAGTGGGGTTTTTATTATGCGGGCGGGTTTTTTAAAAACCAATGCGGGTCCCCGGGTGCCGGTAATAACAGGATTTCGTTTGCTATGAATCTGTTCAGACCGAGCTCCCGTACAATATATTTTGAGTGACCGCCGGAAGGGAAAGCTATGGCACAGAAAAATGCAGTAACCGAAAGAGGAGCCCCGCATCGCGGGTTGGCTTTTTCCTGGAAACTCAGGTTTAAAGGCAAATCGGTCGAAGATATTCGAAGAGGGTTTTTAAGCAATCTTGAATACAACATCGCCAGGGATCCCTATTCGCTCACGCTGTACGACGAATTCCTGAGCCTCTCCTACACGGTACGGGAACGGCTTATCGAACGCTGGATCGCCAGCCGCCAGCAGTACCATACCAACAATGTCAAGCGAGTCTATTATTTATCAATGGAGTTCCTGCTGGGGAGACTATTGGCCGACAATATCATCAACCTGCAGATTTCGGACGCCTGCAGGAAGGCAATTGACGAGCTGCATCTCGATATCGAAGAGATCGCAGACCAGGAGCACGATGCGGGGCTCGGCAACGGCGGCCTGGGACGCCTTGCGGCCTGCTTTCTTGATTCAATGGCCACACTCAAGCTGCCGGCCGTGGGATACGGCATCCGTTACGATTTCGGCATATTCAATCAGAAGATCGTGAACGGCAATCAGGTGGAGATGCCGGAGATGTGGCTGCAGTTCCGCAATCCATGGGAAATCGAACATCCGGAGTATAAACAGACAATCAAATATTACGGTAAAAGCATCTATATGCAGGACCATGACGGCAAAGGCCGCTTCCGCTGGGTTGATACCAGTGATGTCATTGCCATCCCCTACGACATCCCGATTCCGGGATTCGGGGTGAACAACGTGAATACCCTGCGCCTCTGGTCTGCGCGGGCGGCAGAGGAGTTCAACTTTCAGGATTTCAACCAGGGCGATTATATCGGCGCCTGCGAAACAAAGCTGACAAGCGAAAATATTTCAAAAGTGCTCTACCCGAACGACAACAATGTATCAGGCCGCGAGCTGCGGCTCAAGCAGCAGCATTTTTTCACCTCGGCGTCGCTGCAGGACATCATCCGCCGGTATCTGGCCGCGAACAGCAGTTTTGACGTCTTTCCGGAAAAGGTGGCCATTCAGCTCAATGACACCCATCCGTCAATAGCCATTGTTGAACTCATGCGGCTTCTCATCGACGAACATCACCTGGAATGGGATGACGCATGGAAAATCGCGACTGAAACCTTCGCCTATACCAATCATACGCTCATGCCCGAAGCGCTCGAGAAATGGCCGGTTTCCCTCATGCGCAACCTGTTGCCGCGTCATCTTGAAATTATTTTTGAGATAAACGCCAGGTTCATGCGTGAGGTGTCGTACCGGTATCCGGGCGATACTGACCGGTTACGCCGCATGTCGATCATCGAGGAGGCCGGAGAACAGCAGGTGCGCATGGCATACCTCGCGATCGTGGGCAGCCACTCGGTTAACGGCGTTTCCAGGCTTCACACGAAGCTCCTGTGCGAAAGGCTTATGCGGGATTTTTTCGAAATGTGGCCGGAAAAATTCAACAGCAAGACAAACGGCATTTCACCGCGGCGGTGGCTTTATAAGGCTAATCCCTCGCTGCGCGATCTCATTTCGAGCGTGATCGGAGAATCGTGGGTCACGAATCTTTCCGAACTCCGCAAACTGACAAAGTATGCGGACGAACCCGGCTTCCAGAAGAAATGGAACGCGGTAAAAAGGGCCGCGAAAGAGAGCTTTGTGAAAAAGATGCATAAATGGGAGCATATGGTCATTGACACCTCAATGATGTTCGATGTGCAGGTCAAGCGGATGCATGAATACAAGCGACAGCTGCTCAATGTGCTGCACTGCATTGCGCTCTATAATCAGATAAAATCGGGAGACATGAAGGATTTTGTGCCCCGCACCGTGATGTTCGGCGGCAAGGCGGCCCCCGGCTATTTCATGGCAAAGCTCATCATTAAATTCATTAACAACGTGGCAGGAATTATCAATCACGATCCGGCGACCGAAGGGCTTCTGAAAATTCATTTCCTGCCCAACTACCGGGTCACCCTTGCCGAAAGCGTGATACCGGCAGCCGATCTTTCAGAGCAGATTTCGACGGCCGGCACCGAAGCGTCCGGTACCGGCAATATGAAGTTCGCGCTCAACGGAGCGCTGACCATAGGCACCATGGACGGCGCGAACATTGAGATGCTGGAAGAGATCGGCGAGGAGAATATGTTCATTTTCGGCCTGCGGGCCAATGAGATCGACGGGCTGCGCGGACAAGGGTATAACCCGTGGGACTTCTATAACCGGAGCCCGGTATTAAAAAAAGTGATGGATCTTGTAAATTCGGGATTTTTCAGCCCCGAAGAGCCGCACCTGTTCAAGCCGATTTTCGAATCGCTGCTTCCCGGCGGCGACCGCTTCATGGTCATGGCCGATTTCGACGCGTATGTCGAGTGTCAGAAGAAAGTCGCGCATATTTACAAGAACGAACCTCAGCGCTGGACGCGCATGTCGATCCTGAACGTCGCCAATATCGGCGTCTTTTCATCCGACCGGGCAATTGAAGAATATGCGCGTGAAATCTGGAACGCCCGCCCTGTGGACGTGCTGATCGATAATAATAACCGGGGAGGGGAAG
>CAISVC010000029.1 GCA_903888815.1 uncultured Fibrobacterota bacterium | reverse complement strand
TTTCACGGCGTCTCCAAAGAGTACTTCCCAGGGTACTTGAACGAAATGGCTTTCAGGTATAATCATCGTCATGAAATTATCTTTGAAAAATTGGTCAAAATGGTATCAAATTTAGTGCAAAATCCTTTATAATCACCTAATTATAAGATGGTACAAAAAGTTACATACAGATTGGGAATCTAAATGTGGCGGAATACCCCGTTTACAGTACTCTATCAACTTTTTGTTTTTAATTTTTTCTTCGAGAGTTCTGTTTTCTTCGGCGATATTCATACAACTTCTCAAACGTCTTTATTGCCAGTTTTTCCAGAAAGAACCTTTTCAATTTCAACAATCCTGTCTTCAAGCACAAACATCGCCTTCGCTCTCTGGAAAGCGCGTAATCGCAACCGTGCTATTTCTGTTTTGTCCATATTAACGACTTCGGTTATGGCCTCGCTAAAAGCTTCGGGAGTGGGTTCCTTTAAAAAGCCGCAATCGCCGACAACCTCAGGGATAGCGCCTCGATTTGAGCCGATGACAATAGCGCCGTTTGCCATTGCCTCTACGGCAATCAACCCGAATGCTTCCTCACAAAGAGACGGAAACAGCAGAAACAGTGCATTCGATAATTTTGTCCATACGTCATCCCTGCTCAATGGACCTGTAAACTTTACAAACAAAAGAGCATCAAGCTCTTTTACCTTTTGTCTGCATTGATGGAAGTATGCCGGATTTCCGGGCAGGCCCGCAATTTCCAGTTCCAGACGGACGCCTTTTTTCC
Organism: uncultured Fibrobacterota bacterium; assembly: GCA_903888815.1. Taxonomy (GTDB): domain Bacteria; phylum Fibrobacterota; class Chitinivibrionia; order Chitinivibrionales; family Chitinispirillaceae; genus BOG-1184. The sequence goes on along the minus strand of CAISVC010000029.1, from coordinate 4,664 downwards.
TGGCTGCTGCAACGGCTTCTATGGCTATATGAACGCCCTTGTGCGATGAAATAGCCCCGGCAAAGAACGCTTTTAACGGCCGATCGCTTGAAAAGTCGATGTTCTTGAATGTTTCTTCAGGAATTCCATTATATATGGTGTGTATCCGTTTCTTTTCTATGGAGCCGTTTTGAGTCAGGCCTACGGCAATACTTTTAGAGACGGCTATTACCTCCACGTTCCTTGAGGGAATACCGGTTTTAAAAATCATATTGTTGAAATATCTGCCCTTACCGGTTTTTACACCCCAGAGATCTTCATACGAATGATTGTGGGCATGTACTACTACTCTTTTACCTGAATCAAATGCGGCCAGAAGAGGTGAATTCGTCAGCCACTCAAGATTGTGCAGATAAACGACATCAGGATTAAAAGAGCCAATAACGCTCCTTGTTATAAAGTAATTGCGCCGGCTTACCAATAGCCATTCAATCCGTGCTTTTAAGGTACGTAATTCTTTCGCATCATCCACCGGTTTTATATGCTGCAATTTCGATGAAACATTTTCCGTCTGATCGTTCATTGGTCCGGCACAAAGAACAAGAATTTCATGGCCCCGCTCGCGAAGGGCTTGCCGCAGATCGCGGCAGAGTGTTACTGCCCCACCGGTCAGCGTTTCGGAATAAAAATTTTGAACCAGCAATATTTTCATGTGTACTGTTTATCGAATCAACCGGATTTTTTTGCTATTGTCCGTTCAATTATCCGGCTGTATTCCATGGCTTTTGCATCCCATCTCCAACCGGGCTTTTTGCGAGACCTGCCAAAAACAATTTCCGGGATTTCGTCAAAGGACGCAATTGCATTCTTTGAAAAAAGGGTTCCCGCATAGTTGAAGGCCATGGGCGTAATGCCGATTTCCTGCGCGCCTTTGAGTTCGTCATCATCATGTCCCACAAACAGCGCCTTGTTTGCCGATACTCCCATCCGGTCGAGCGTTAGCCTGTAAGACTGCGGTGAAGGTTTGACATGCCCGATATCGATTGAACATACGACGACGCTGAAAAACCGGTTGATATGCAGCTTGTCAAGCATCGACCGGATTTTCGATTCGGTGCTCTCGGTATCGCTTAAAAGCGCGCATGAAATTCCGCCCTTTTTCAAAACGGCAAGAGTTTCAGACACGCCCGGAAACAACACCCGCTTTTTTTCCGCCTCTTCCTTCATGCGCAAACTCCTGCGGTTCAATTCTCTGATCTGCGGTACGGTCAAACCGATGTTCCGGAAAAAATCGTTCAGCGCAAGCCCGTAGTCCTTTCTGCCGAGGCAGACATCGACGAGCATGGCGTCCCACTGCTCAAACAACTTTTCATAGGTAAAGGTGAAGCCGAGGTTCAGGATCTCGCGGTGCAGCCATTTCCGCCATACCGTGGCGTCGAAGAGCACGTCTCCCATGTCGAAAATAACCCCTTTGACCGGTCCCTTATTCAACGTCGTCGATCCTTATGGTTGCGTGCGACGGAATATCTTTTTTCGCTTTTTTACCGAGAATTTTATTCCGTTCATCCCACGCGAGGCCGTCTCCCGGGCTCAGCATGCAGAGGTCCTGTTCAACAAGCGCATGTCCCTTCGGGATTGATTTTGCCGAAGCGAGCGACCGTGCAAGCTTGATCCTTGTTTTTTTCACCGAATCAGGGACCATTTTCTCTTTTGACCCCATGGCGCGCTCGATGTTCCTGATGTCGCGCACCATTCTCCAGAGTCCTTCGGGTTCAAGCGATCCGGCATGGTCCGAGCCCTTCATATTATGGTTCAGGGTAATGTGTTTTTCGATGATCCGCGCGCCGAGGGCCACGGCGACTCCGGGCATGACGATGCCGATCGAATGGTCGGAATAGCCGATCACCCGGCCGGGGTACCGGCGCTGCATCTCTCCGATATTGCGCAGGTTGATGTTTTCGTACCGGGCCGGATATTCGGAGATGCAGTGCAGAATGGCTATCCTGTCGGCCCCGGCCTGTTCGAGGACGTTGAGCGCGCGGTCGATTTTTTCGTACGTGACCATGCCCGTGGAAATAATGACTGGTTTGCGGCTGCTTGCCACGGCCTGCAGCAGCGGAACGTTGTCGCAGTCGCGCGAAGCGATTTTGACCGCATCAATGTCTACCTTGTCAAGCATACGGACGTTTTCCGGCGCGCAGAGCGTGTCGACGAACGCAAGCCCCTTTTCATGCGCATAATCGCACAGTTCGGCATGCTGCGCTTCGGTGAGCTCGAGCGCCTTCCGGTGGTCGCCGTACGTACGGCCGAACGAGTGGGGCGAATCGTACGGCCGGTCCATCGCCTCGTCGGTCAGTTCCATGGCAAGATCGCGTTTGGTAAACTTGATCGCGTCGACCCCGGGCAGCGCCGCATTGTCCCACCGGTCGAATACGGGCATGGCTGCCATATCGATGAGCTGCTTTGCGGTCTTCATGTCGCCGTTGTGGTTCTGGCCGACTTCGGCGATGATACAGGTCTTCCCGTCTTTTTTGCTTTTAAAGAGATCTTCGATTTTCGACATGTCTTATGCCTTCGGGTTGGATTGTATTTGATCGTGCATTTTTTTCATGAGATCGGGGCGTTTCAGAACAGCCCGGTACACGGCCGAAGCTGAAACCGAAACATCAAAGCCAATCATCCGTCCGGCTTTTAGCGCAACAGCGTAGTCCTCTTTTGTGTCAACGGTCAGGCGGATCCGGGCCGATTCAAGTCCGGCCGGGACCGGAAGGTAGCGTACCGAATACCGCTCAGGATGCCGGTAAACATACTGGGTGACATGTTCAAAGAACTGCGGCGGGGCATTATTGCTCTTCACGGACAGCAGGGCCTTCAGCGTCACCAGCTCCCCGAAAAAGCCGATCGGGCTCATGATCGCGGGCACTCCGCTGCTGAATTGGAACGAGTAATAATCCGCCGGTTTCCGGGTATATGCTTCGATAAGCCGGTCAATATACGAGGGGTCGATGAACGGGTTGTCGGCGCAGACACGGACAACCACTTGTATGCCGAAATGCTGCGCGGCATCAATGTAGCGCTGCAGCACGTCGTTTTCCGGGCCCCGGTAAACGGGCACGCCTTTCTTTTCGCAGAGCTTCTGAATGGCGTCGTCGTCCGGGTCCGTGGTGGTGGCGACAATCACCGTGTCGGCCAGCCTTGAAAGCAGGGTGCGGTTTATGCAGTATTCAAGCATGGTGGAGGGGCCGAACGGGAACAGCACTTTTCCCGGCAGCCGCGTGGACCCTGTCCTTGCCTGAATGATAATGCCGGTCATGCTGCAATTTCCTTTGAATGGTTCACAAAAGCAGGTCCATCAATCGCGCAGATGCACCCTTGCCGCAGAGGTACGTTGATAAGAAAGCGCTCCTGGCCTCACGTCCGGTGCTCTGCAGACTGATAGCTTTTTCCAGCGCTCCGGGAAAATCCTCAGGACATTTCGACCGCGCCGCGACCCCGCTCTTTGCAAAGGGTATCAATTCATCGTCACTTGCCCAGTTGAGCGACACCAGCGCCTTGTCTGCCAGGAGTGCCTCGAACCCGATGGTGGAAAACTGTGTGACCACCACATCGGTCTGTGCGAACTGCCGGTCGAGCGGCTCTCCCTTGGTGATAGTAATACCCGCCTGTCCGGCCATGGCACGCATTGCCGGGATAAGCTGCTCGTTCGGGTGGAGCCGGAAAGTTAAAAAATACTTTTCTTCCGGAAGACCGAGCTTGATGAGTGCGCGGATGATCCGGGCAGTGGGTGTGAGCGCAAGCCGCCATTCGACCGATGCCTGCACGCCCTGGGTTGCGATCAGTACTCTGGTCGGTTTCCGGTCAACATTAATAAAACCGGGTTTCGGTTCTTCGCTCTGCTGCCACATGTTATCGAACGCGGGATATCCGGTGACAATGATTCTTTCGGAAGGTATGCCCTGCGCGGCAAGCGTTTCCCTCTCCTTTTCTCCCCAGCAGGCTATACAATCGGAAGTCAGGGGGAAATAACCCGGGATGTCCCTGTTGCTGATGCCGTGCTGCAGCGTCACGGTTTTCACCCCGTGCCGTTTTGCAAGCTGGACGCTGCAGGCCTCGAAAATACCGTGATCATACAGGACCAGCAGGGATTTCGGGTGTACTTTTCTGATTGCCTCGTCCAGGAGCAGCAGACTGAAGCATTCCTGCCATAGATATTTTTTAAGACCGCATTGGAGCATCTCGCAGGCAATCGGGCCGTAATCGATTCCGTCTTTCGTGAATTCTCCGCTCCAGGCTAATGCAGGGATCTGTCTGAACCCGGCCATTACTTTCCTGTAAAGCTGTAGCCGCGCAAAAACCGAAACGCTGTCGCCATACAGCGTATATAAAGAGGCGGCCTGTTCGCAGCGGTCAGGTTCTGTCGATACAATCGTAACGCTCCGTTTTTCTGCCTCGGTCATGAGCGCTTTCCCTATGCGCGCAAATACCTGGGGCGATACGAGAACGGTTTTTTGAGAGCTATTATCGACAGTATGCCTGAAGACAACTGCCTGGAACTGCGCGGATATTGCACCAATGATCTTTTTTATCCACCCCGGACCGCTGATCCGGGATAGAGATTCTGTATTGGTACCTGGAAGTTTCTTTTCAATGAGCTCAATCCGAATTTTATGCTTTTGTACGACAGC
>CAISVC010000028.1 GCA_903888815.1 uncultured Fibrobacterota bacterium | reverse complement strand
CGACGCTGATGTTTCGTTTCCCGGCCGCTATCATTGATTCGATCATCTGCTTGAGCAGATTGGAATCAAAAACTTCATCTCCTTCGAGCACGGGCTCGACAATTTCAAATATTCCGATGGTATGCGTGCGGAAGTTAATAGTAACCCCCCTGTGAAAAGGTGCTTGCCGGTTATTTGGTAACGTGCCTGCCGCTACTACGCCAGGCAGGGTTCGAACCTGCGGCCTTCGGCTCCGGAGGCCGACGCTCTATCCAACTGAGCTACTGGCGCTTACGATGTCTTAAAATATAAAGCGGTAAAACGGGCATTCAAGCCCCCGCATATACTTTCGCCCCAGTATTCAGACCTTCCGGAATCAAAAAATTCCGCCTCTTCTGGAACGTTTAACTAAATATAATCTCTGCTTATCAACCAATAAATACGATTTTAATTTCTCCATGGTTTTTCTCTCCTGAATATTAGACAGATCACTTCTTGAAAAGGTTCCACAATCGCAGAACCCGGTATTGACACAAGGCCTTACAGCATCGGTTCCGGATTCATTTTTAGACGCTCCACAAGAGAAGAATACCGCTGAACGGCCTGATTATTGCTGACCGCAATAGATAATGCTTTCAGCGTACCGACAAGGATACAGAGCTGCCGGGCCCGTGTTATGGCGGTATATACCAGATTGCGCTGCAGGAGAATGTAGTGCTGCGTCACCAGGGGAATCACCACCGCCTTGAATTCACATCCCTGGCTTTTATGGATGCTCATACAGTAGGCCGGTACCAGCTCATCGAGTTCCTTTACGTCATAATGAACAATGGCGCCATCGAAGTTGACTGATACCCCGGTTTCCTCATCGACTGCGGTTACGATACCGATATCCCCGTTGAAAACAGACTTGTCGTAGTCGTTGCGGACCTGCAGCACCTTATCTCCCAGAAAGATATTCAAGGCCCCCCGTGAAATTGCATCGGCCGTTCCAATGAGTTCCCGCTGGAGTACCGTTGTGAGGTTCTGGGTGCCGAGGGGACCCTTGTGCATGGGGGAGAGTACCTGAATGTCGGCAATCGGGTCGAGCCCATAGCGCTGCGGCAGCCGCCGGGCGACAAGATTCACGATTGTCTCGACACATGTTGCGGGGTTATTCTGAACAATAAAAAAACAGTTGTCGGTTTTCCTGTTGTCAAAAACAGGCACCGTTCCTTTCATTATGGCATGGGCCGCGGTGACGATTTTTGACGAGGCTGCCTGGCGGAAAATGGTGGTCAGGCGGACATGCGGAATCCGCCCGCTTGCGATAAGGTCGGCAAGTACATTTCCGGCGCCGACCGACGGAAGCTGGTTATCGTCGCCGACGAAAATGAGCGATGTGGTCGGTTTTACCGCTGCGAGCAGGTGGCGCATGAGCAGCAGATCGATCATTGACATTTCGTCAACGATAAGCACCTCCGCGGCTATGGGGTTCGATTCGTTGCGGAAGAAAATACCACCTTTGCATTCGAGCAGGCGGTGGATCGTCTGGGCCGAAAGACCCGCCAGGCTCCCCATGCGCTGTGCCGCTCTTCCGGTCGGTGCGGCAAGCGCCATGTGCCTGCCTGTCGAACGGAAATACGAGACAATGACCTGCAGAATCGTGGTCTTGCCGGTGCCCGGACCGCCGGTAAGCAGAAAGACCGGCTGGCCGACGGCGGCAATAACGGCTTCAATCTGCTTCGGGTCGCCCTGCCACCCGGTTTTGCGCCGGTAGTCGGCAAGCCACTGTTTGATGCTGCCCTGTGAAGGCCTGTCCGCTTCGCTGGAAGTCACACGGGCGATTATTTTCAGCAGGAATTCAGCAACTTTTTTCTCTGCGTGATAGTAGGAGGGAAGGTATATACGGCTGTTTTCATTGATCAGAATACCTGCCCCTGCTGTATGATCGAGCGCAAAAATCACGAGTTCCTTCGAAACCCCCAGAAGCTCGGCAGCCCTGGCGGTAAGCGTTTCGGCGGGAAGAAAACAGTGGCCGTCGCTGTCGGCGGCATCGGCAAGCGTATACACGATGCCGGCGCGGATACGCTTGTAGGAGTCGTGCTTGAAACCCATTTTCTGAGCGATCCGGTCGGCTTTGATGAACCCGATTCCCCGGACGTCGTCGAGGAGCGCATAGGGGTCGCCCGAAATCTTTTCTTTTGCCGCCGCTCCATACACTTTGTAAATTCTGGCGGCGAGGCCCACGGAGACGCCGATTTCCTGCAGGAAAAGCGTAAGGTCGCGGATGTTCCGCTGGCGCTGCCAGGCTTCCTTGATTTTTCCGAGCGTTTTGAGGCCGATGCCGTTGACTTCGCGGAGGCGGTCGGGCGTGTTGTCCAAAATATCAAGAGTCGCGAGACCGAAGCGCTGGACGATGATTTCTGCACGCACCGGCCCGATGCCGGCGATGAGGCCGGAACCTAAGAGGCGTGTGATCCCGGCAATCGTCGTGGGCCGGACAATCTCGTAGTGTTCGACAGTGAACTGCCGCCCGAACTTTTGATGTTCGCTCCATGTTCCCTGCAGCTTGACCGATTCGCCCTGGCTGACGCTCGGCATGGTGCCGACACAGGTAACCGGTTTAATCTCATCGCTGGCCTGCAGCAGGAGGACGGTATATCCGTTATCATCGTTCTGGAAGGTGATGCCGGAGATAGTGCCTTCGAGCGTTATTGACATACTATTCTTGATCATTCAATAAAAAAGGGTGGCACCTGCAGCCACCCTGTTCCTGTTTTTTGGGCCGTTTCACAACCTGCGGCACTTATTTCTTCTTATGTCGGTTCAGGCGGCGCCGTTTTTTTCTTTTATGGCGGTTGATCTTGGCCTTCCGCTTCTTTTTAACGCTTGACATGATAGTACATCCTTTGTTAAGGGTTCCCGCAGATGAATATGGATTGCGCCGCCGGTTCTGTCAAGCCCGCTTACGTTTTCAAAAAGAACGATAAGAGCTGCGATATCGCTTCATCCATGGACGGCGGCAGCGCCGGATCATCGGCATATATCTGCAAAATTTCAAGTATGGCCAGGAGGTCGTTCCGCGAAAGCGAGGTGCGATCAGGCTCCTGCAGCCGTTCGATAATCGGTTCGATGGCGTCATAGTAAAAGAGTATCCTTTCCTGCGTTTTTTCAACCGCCTCCGCTTCGCCGAGAAGGCGGCGGCCCAGCAGGGTAATAACCTTTTTTTCATCGGCGGTAAAAGCGACATCGAGTTCTTCGGCAGTTTCCTGCTCTGAAAGATGGATATCGTGGAAGTTGAAAGCCCGAAGCCGTTCCCGTGCTCCCGTATATTTGAGCAGATACTTGCTGTCTGCCGATATAAAATGTTCGCCGAGGAGTTCATGGGCTTTGTCTATATACGTTTTATGGATATGAATGGTGTAACGCTTTTCGATCTCGTTTTCAATCGGAATTGTGTCCGTAGAGGTCGGATTATCGACAAAGAAGGGGACCTCATTGTCCCGCAGAACAGCGGACGCAAGGAGCAGATCGGTATGTGAGAACGAATGGTCGAACGGAGCGAAATCTTCACTATTGAGGCTGATGGGTGCTGTCTCTTCGGAGTTGCTGCCGGAAGATGTCCCTGAGAGCTCTGCTTTGTCTAATCCGCGTTTCGACAACTCGTCGCGCATAACAGCAAGCGCCTCGGCAGTATATTCATCTTTTTCCCGGAAATATGCGGTAAGCAGCTGTTGGTCGGTAAATTCGCCTATCGCGGTACGGAGGTCACTCATCGCACTGCTCCTTTTTGCAGGTTCCCGTTAAGACTTCTATAGTCAGGAAATTATATTTTCGTCATTATCATGAACTACAAACTTTTCGCCTTTGATCTTGACGGCACGCTCCTGGACGATACGAAGCGGCTTTCCCCGGCAAACAAACAGGCGCTTTGTGAGATGGCGGCACAAGGAGCCGTCATCGCTTTCGCCACCGGACGGCTGGGCAGCAGCATGCAGAAATATATCCCGGAAGCTCTTGATGATGTGGCGATTCTGATTCTTAACGGAGCGGAAGTATACACGGGCAGGCGTCACGGCTCGCGGCGGGTGCACTATGCTCCGCTGTCAGGCACTGTCGCCGATTACCTTGTCGATTATGGGAGGGGCCGTGAATTTGCCCTTAATTACTATATTGACGGCAATCTTTACGCAGTACGGGATAAGCAGACTGCGCCATGGATCGACGTCTATTTTCAACAGACCGGCTCCCGGTATCAGTTACTACCGTCACTTGAAAGGTTCCGCGGCCGCAGGCCTTCCAAGGTGATTTTCGTGGGCCCGGCGCCGGTTATTGACAAAGAAGAGCATTATTTCAGGAATCTATGGGGTGATTCGGTGTATATCTGCCGCACGTGGGACCATTACCTTGAATTCCTCGATCCTCGTGCAAACAAGGGCAGCGGCCTCGAAGCGCTTGCCGCCGCCTGCGGCATTACCTGGCCGGAGATCGCGGCGTTCGGCGACGCGGCCAACGACATCCCCATGCTGGAAAAAGCCGGCCTCGGCATCGCCATGGCCAACGCGCCGGACGAGGTCAAACGCGCCGCGAAACGGGTCTCACCCTGGACCAATAACGAAGACGGAGTTGCGAAAGAGTGGGGGATGATTAAAAAAAAGATTGTCGTTAAACGTTGAACGTAAAACGCCATTTTGTTCCGATATCATTCTTCTGCGAGCGCCAGAAGCCGCACCACGCGGTGCGGTACGCCTTCGATTTCCATGGAGACCGGAACGGTTTCCTGCATGACAACCGTGATCCCTGTAGCAGGAGTAAATGGGCGGTTACCGTCCGCGATAAGCACGGTAATGCCGTTTTTCCGCGCCTGACGGAGATAGGCGACGAGCGCGGCGGATGCGGTACGGTGGTAAAACAAATCGGCGACAAAAACAATGTCCGCTCCCCGATAGTCATGCTCCTCGACCAGATTGAGCGGGCAGGTTTCGATTGAGACTTCATTCGCGGCAAAGTTGCGCTGAGCGATTTCCAGCGCTGCAGGATCAATATCATTGGCGATGACGCGGCTGGCGCCGGCGTGTGCCGCAGCAATGCCCACTATGCCGCCGCCGCACCCGAGATCGAGTACCATTTTACCGGCGACGAGATGCTTCTGCTTCAGGATATGGCGTGCAAGCACCACTGCTGCCGGCCAGGCTATGGCCCAGAACGGCGTTGCACATTCCGTACCGGCCTCCGATTCCCACGCTTCCCACAGGGCAAAGAGATCCTCTGCCTGGTGCGCGAGAATAGAATTGCAGCCTTCTAACGGACGCAGCGGCGCGAATCTGGTTACGAATTCAATTGAAGGCATTCGTGCCCCGGGCGGCGGGCGCTTCATGACCGAATTTTCTCATTGCAGCAGATTGACCGGAATAATGGTATGGTGCGCGATGAAATGTTTAAACGAGACACCGGTACGCCGTTTAACGGTGCGATGGAATGACACATGGCGAGCGATCGAGTGTAATTCCGGACAATCGTTCACGAGGGGTGTCAATAATATAATATCCGCAGGCAAAAAGGTATTGCGATGAACGATGCGGCGATGGAACACCATGGCGGGTAAGGAGCCGTCCGCGGAGGTCATAGCAATGCAGTGCAGGAAGATCGCTGCTGCCGATCGGGCGCGGTGAGGAGCCCTGCCGGAACGAGATGCCGTTGCCTGCGGATCCGGCCGCATTATACCATCGCCGCAGCACAGGTTCGCTGCGGTGGAAGGTATAGGTGGATGCCTGATAATCTGAAGTCAACGTCTGCCATTTCCCCGGCCCTGCGAGTGCGGTGATGTTTGTTTGTGTGAGGCTGGGGGGGAGTGCGGGGCCGGATTTCGGATGGGGCACCAGATTGACGCCAGCCGTGTCGTGCAGTACGAGCGAGTCGCCGGCAAAAAGGGAAAGTCCGAATCTGTCAAGTGCTGTGAGGCGGAACAGCCCCGCAACGTCGGAAACGGGCGCGTCCTGCGGGGCCGGCTGCCTGCCGTAGGCAAAGTGCACCTCGCAGTACACGGAGTCAAGACCTGAAACAGCGGCAGGGTAGAGGAGCAGCGATCCTGAATCATGAGCAATGGCAACAGGAGCTGTAAAAGCGGTGTTTATCCATGCGCCGGTGTGGTCGCCGAACCTACCGGTCCGTTTCTCGTATAACGCGGCATTCCAGGCATTGAATCCGCCGGTCATGTTGAAGACGCGGTTAAAACCGTTCTGTTCGAGAAATGTCGAGGCGGAAGCGCTGCGGCCGCCGCTTTGGCAATGAACCACGATATCAATGTTGGCCGGCAGTCTGCCGTAATTCGCCTGGAGAATGCTGCTGTTCCACGGCATGCAGGCAGGGGTAAACGGCAGCTGGCCCGCGGGTTCGGCGATGTGATTAGCGGAATATTCGCTCCACTCCCGCACATCAAGGATAATCAGCGTGTCCAGGTTGATCAGACGCTGGTGCAGGTCGGCAGGGGTAATGTTTGTATACCCCAATGTGACAGAACAAAACAGAAGCAGGCATATACCGATGCATTTGGCCATAGTTGACATCAATGAATAAAAATACAGTGTGAACATGCACGATACCACAACAAGATTAATGCGTTGTTTTAACCTGTACAATATAGAGGCCGGACGGAATGGCGCCCCTGTTACGTAAGTCAATGACCCCGTTTCCGGCTGCCGTATTGCATAATAGTTTGCCGTTGAGATTGTACACTGAAGCCGGTACGGATTTGTTGGAAATATATTTCGGAACCGTAAATCTGATGCCGGTTTCATTTTTTATTCCAATTCCAGTGAAAGTCATTGCCGGCCGGCTGGAATTTACAGACGAAGGGGCCAGCTGTATTGAGGTGGGAACCGGTTGAATTGTAATCGCATTAAGCACCCAGTTTACGTCTGAACCCCCATTATCCGCAAATCGCAAGCCGAGCGTATCTGCGTTCACCGTGACATTGAAAGAATTCGTATAATAGGCGCCCCTGGCGTTTGAGATGTTAGACAGTACCGTCACACCGTTTGCAGTAACCGACATGTTGTCGTGGGCGTAGGATTGGTCCCCCATTGTCACCGTTACGGCATACGTACCATTGCGTACAGTTACCTTGAATGTTCTTGCGACTGAATTAAACACTAAATCGGAATTCGGCTGCGCTGTTCCGGTTCGCGTGGCCGAGCGGTTGCCCGACGTATCAGTCCATCCGAAACTTTCTGCGAAATACCGTGTATCAGCTTTTACCCTCGTATAACCGCTTGCCGGAAGCCCCGAATCACCCATATCGAAAATTAATTTCATAGTATTCAAAGGCGTATCAAATTGATAATTGGTTTTTATTGACGTATGAAAATTATCGTAGTGCCGGTAGTCTCCGCAGTCCCACATCAGTTCAAAATCTCCCTGCTTGTGGTTTCTTATAACATAGGGACGTATATTGAGGCACTGGGAATTTGAAGTAATGGCTGTTTTCGTCGGCCAGCTGGTACCTCCGTCTGAAGTAACCCACCTTTCGATTTCAAATACGTTATTGACTGGTCGTGAGAGATAAATAATCGACGGATTGCCATGGTCCAGTACTATCCCGCCTGAATAGTTTGGTTCCCGCTCTGTAGTTCCCGCAGGCGTTTGAGGAAACCATCTGCCGGCGGCCGTAACTTCGTGATCATTCCATGAACTGCCGTTCCATCGTGCGTAACGGTAGCGATGGTTTGTATCGGTCGGAAAAACAGCGTAGACAATGACCGGGTAGCCGACGCTGTCAAGGGCGATGTCCCAGATCCAACCTTTGCCCTGACTGGCATTATACACCATTTCGGCTTCAGAGGTACTTAAATAGCCGCTTGCTATTGTTTTAATGAACGTGCCGTTCGCTTTGTACAAGCCCCCATTGTAGTAATAGGCATAGTAAATATGGTTGCTGGGATTGTCCCGCGGGTGGCCATCGGTAAAGGCAAAATGAATTTTTCCTGTTCCATTCGATTCGTATTTGATATAGGGTCTGTCGGTTCCCTGTACGAGTTGCTGGGGGGTCGTCCATGTTACGCCGTCCGTGGTTGTTGAAAAAGTCGGCTGCCAGCCGATCCCTCTCCAGAAGAGATAGATTTTATTTCCTTCGTCGGATAGTTGGTAGGGATTCGGATAGGTAACATTATCCGCGATGCCGCTTACCTGCTGTTCATTTCCAAAAGAGGAAATATCTTCGGGATTGGTTGAAACGCGATAATACAGCCGGGGTTCAACAGTGTGCTTCGAATAAAACACCATCAAACGGTGGTCGGTGTTTCTGATAAGAATTGAAGGGTTGTCATGATCGTCGATTTCAAAAATATACCGCAGGGTATTGGTCGCTACTGCTTTCGTTGTGTGGTCGTACTGGG
>CAISVC010000027.1 GCA_903888815.1 uncultured Fibrobacterota bacterium | reverse complement strand
GAAACCGGCCGGTATATCCGCGGAAATGAGTCGACGCCTTGGTGGGGCAAATTTGTTTCGCCTATGCTGTCGCCGTCGGTACAGGAGCCGGTATAATTGCTCCAGAAGCTCCCCTTGTTATTAATTGCTGCTTTAATCTGATCTTAAGATTTGAAGGTGTTAGTTTAATGGCAGCCTGAAAATTATTTGGTAACTACTTAAGGTTGGCTTTAAAAATGAAACGAATAAATCGCGAATTAATCCGTCCACACAAGACCTGACTGTCGTGGCTTTCCAAGCTCTTCTTATAGGTCCTTACGCATCTTTCTTCAAACCTAACCCTTTCTCATCCTGAATCTATTTTTAATAATCTGTGGCACGGATATTGCTTTTTTTTCTGAACAATAGCATTGATGCAAAATCGAACTACTTTTGTATATAAACCCAAGTCCTTTCTACAGGAGAGTAAGGTATGATCATGTCTTTAGCAGCGTGGTTCAACGGAGGCGGGCCGTTCATGTGGGCGATCCTGGCAGTTCTCGCATTTGCCGTTGCAGTGACGGTCGAACGTGCGATTTTTTACTATTTCACCTGCCGCGACCGCGGTACCAGACAGGTGGCCGATATCGCGCGTAATCTTAACAATAATACAATGGACAAAGCACAGCAGGTTGTTCAAGGCAAGGCTCCGGTCACCGTGCTGTTGCGCACCGCTCTCGAACGGTTCAATGCAGGAATGAGCGTTGCCGAAATCCAGGAAGGCGTAGAAGAAGCCGCAATAAAGGAGCTCCCGCGTCTCAGCGACCGGCTTAACTACCTGGTGCTGTTCGCCAACATCGCCACGCTGCTTGGCCTTTTAGGAACCATCATGGGGCTGCAGCTCGCTTTTTCGTCCCTCGGTTCGATCGAGGCTTCACAAAAAGCGACCAAACTAGCGCAGGGGATTTCCGAACTCATGGTGTGCACAGCTTTCGGGCTCATGGTCGCCGTACCGTGCATGATCGCGTATACATTTCTTCACAATGTTCAGAACCGGCTCACCAGAGACCTTGATGAGTCGGTTGTCAAGCTCATGAACTATTTCAAGAAAAAGCGCACATGAGACTTTCGCTGTTTCAGGAAAACAGGCTATTGTCCGAATCGGGCGAAAATAACGAAATCGACATCGCTCCCGTGATGAACATGTTCATAGTCCTGGTCACGTTCCTTATCTCCATGGCCGTGTTTACTCATGTCGCGATCATGGAATTTACCCTGCCACCGAATGTCGGCGCCGGTCTCGACCAGTCGAAAGGTAAGTCCAAGCTCAGGTTGACGGTGCGGGTCGGGTCTGATTATATGGGCATTGTTCTGGGCGATAAGCTCCTGGATTCATTGCCCGTCGCACAGGGTAAATTCCCTTTTGATACGCTTGCTGCAAAGCTGCAAATGCGGCGTAAGGAAACCGCGCTTCAGGACGAAATTGTGATTGCGTCGCGGGACGAGATCGCTTTCAAGCAGGTGGTACATGTCATGGACATCTGCCGCGAAACCGGGTTTTCAAAGGTGGGGCTTTCGAGTGCGACAGTCAATCCGGAGGCGGGGAAATAAAATCAGTTGACAGTTTTCAGTTATCAGTTGTCAGTAATAATAATAAATTTTCTTTGGCTAAAGGCACCCGTTTGGGTAGGGGGTGTGCACCGGTGTTGCCCGCCTTCGCCGTAGCCGGCTCCGGCAGAGGCAGGCAGCTCTGAACTTCAGTGAACCCCCACCCTCCGGTTTTAGTGGAATTGAAAACTATACAACAAGATATAAATGCAGCTTTACAGGACATGTTTTTTATTTAACGAAGATTGAGGGTGCGGGTAAAGGGTGCTCAAAGCTCCACGGGCGGTGCCCACCCGCCACCCCGCATAAAACCTTTAGCTCAAAAAAATCGGACGGTTCTAT
>CAISVC010000026.1 GCA_903888815.1 uncultured Fibrobacterota bacterium | reverse complement strand
GATAGTAGTGCGTACCGTTAAGCTTTATCGAGTGCTCGGAATGGAGCATTATCCGGTCATCGTCCTGAATCATGATTGACGGCCAGTGTGTATGGCCGATGAAATTCAGACGGTAGGTCAGACTGTTGAACGCCTCGAACACTGCCTCTTCGCTGTCCGGAAAAACATATACCCACGCCTGCGGATTTGACGGCGACGAGTGGGTGAAAAACATGTCGTCTTTTTCGATCGTAAGCGGCAGCGAACCAAGATACTGCTTTGTCTCCTCCGAGATGTTCGCCTTGGTCCACTCCATTGCGGCAAACGCATAATAGGTGAAATTGCTGGTATCGATGCGGCCGATAGCCGCATAGTCGTGGTTGCCCGCCACGCACAGCGAGGTATGCTTTCTCACCAGCTCGACGCATTTTTCAGGGTCAGGATAGTAGCCGACAATGTCCCCCAGGCAGATGACGGTATCAATCGACTGCTTTTTAATATCATCAAGCACTGCCTGAAGCGCTTCAACGTTGCCGTGGATGTCGGAAATGATTGCATATCTCATGTTCAGACCTTCGGGAACTATCCGTAGTCATCATAAATTATATTATCCTTATATCCGTGCGAAATAATTAATTCAAATGCAATTATCGCATTCTGTGAAGGATAATTCAACAGCTATTCTTTCCGTGAAACGGCAGTGCGGGTAAATATTTCAGTGATAAAACCCCTAAGCGGCGGATACAACCCGTTACTACGGACACTTTGATGATCAATAAATTCGAGAAAAACGGTCAACCCCGTCCACCCGGCATGAACAGTTCCACGCAACTGTTAAATTCGTTCCGAAGCCATATCCTTCCGGCGAATTCCGTACTCATTATCACTCACGATTATCCGGATCCTGACTGCCTTGCCTCTGCGTTTGGTATAAAGCATCTCCTGAACTTCTGGGACGTTAAATCTGCGGTCATCTCATTCGGCGGGTTTGTGGGCCGGGCTGAAAACAGGGCCATGATACGGGCGCTTAATATCCCCACCGTACCCTTTGTGCTTACCGAGATCAAGGATTATGACCGGATCGTCCTTGTCGACTCGTTTCCCAATAAAGGAAATGTTCCGCTGCCCAGGAATACGACGATACATGCGGTGATCGATCACCACCCGAACCAGCAGGCCGCGGACGCCGCTTCCTTTTATGATGTCCGGGAGGAGTTCGGCGCTACTTCCACAATTATTACGGAATATCTGATTGCAGCAGGCTGTCCCATCACCCCGAAACTGGCCACGGCCCTGTTTTACGGCATAAAAACCGATACAGGCGATATGCGGCGTGAAAATGTGCCGGAAGACGTCGAGTGTTACAAACTGCTGTTCGACATCATGGACCACCATCTTCTATCACGCATAGAAAATCCGGACCGCGATGAAGAGTTTTTCAGGATTCTCCATCGCGCGGTTGAGACAACGTATACCGCAGAAACTTTCGGGTATACCTATCTGGGCAATGTTACCACGCCGGACTATGTCGCGGAAATGGCGGATTTTTTTCACAGTCTCGAACGGCTGGAATGGATGGTCTGTTCAGGCGTATTTAAAAACCATGTTTTTTACTCTATCCGGTCAAAAACCAGCGACCGTGCCGGCGTGATCGCGGAACAGATTGCCGACCGTCTCGGCGGCAGCGGGGGCGGACATTCCCGGGTCGCGGCAGGCCGCATTCCGGTGGTCACCAAAGCAGTCAATAAAGTCATCGCTGAATTCGAACATACTATGAAGGAGCTTTTCGGCATCAGCAGCATACCGGAAGAGAAGCTGCTGTAGGAACTCAGGCTACCATGTGGGACTATACTGAAAAAGTTCGCGACCACTATCTCCACCCCAGGAATGTGGGCGAAATAGCCGATCCGGACGGGTTCGGCGAGGTGGGCAATATCACCTGCGGGGACGCACTCAGGCTGACCTTCAAACTCGATGATAAAGGAAGAGTCGCCGATATCCGTTTTAAAACCTTCGGCTGCGGCAGCGCCATCGCGTCGGCGAGCGTGCTTACCGAGATGTGCAAAGGGAAAACGCTCGACGAGGTGAAAAAAATCACCAACAAGGATATTGCCGGTGCGCTCGACGGCCTGCCCAAGGAAAAAATGCACTGCAGCGTCATGGGTCAGGAAGCGCTCGACGCCGCCATACGCTTTTACGAATCCGGAGGTAAAGAGACAAAACCTGCCGTAAAAGAGGGAAAGATCATCTGCACCTGTTTCGGCGTCACGGATAAGGAGATTGAGACGGCCGTGCGGGAAAACAACCTGACCGCGGTCGAAGAGGTCACCAACTTTACGAAAGCGGGAGGCGGCTGCGGCGGCTGCCACAGTGAAATCCAGAAAATCATCGACCGCGTGCGCAGCATAAAACGACCAGCCTCTCCGCAACCGGCTGCGCGCCTTACCACGCTCCAGAAAATCGATCTGATCCGCCGCACGCTGGAAACCGACGTGAAACCGCTGCTCGAGCGGGACGGCGGTTCCTGCGAGCTCGTGGATCTCGACGGCAACACGGTCTATGTCCGGCTCGCAGGCCACTGTGCCGGCTGCGCGTTCTCTACCATGACGCTTACCGAAGTGATCGAGAAAAAACTGCGGCAGAACGTATCAAATGAATTGAGCGTACGGCTGGCAGAGGAGAAATAATCATCCGGTTCATGTTCCTCTGCGGGCATAACTCCTGCGACGGAATAAATTCCCGCACATGGCGGCCGCAACAAGGTGTAGTAATTGCATGACCGATTTCCGCATAAAAAAACATCCTATTCTGCCGGTACCGCAGGACGAACCTTCGATTTCTTTTTCGTGGCAGGGCAGACCCATGAAAGCCAGAATGGGCGAGACTGTCGCCAGTGCGCTCTTTGCAAACGGCGTCAGGATATTCGGCCGCCATCACAAAGACGGCGCACCAATGGGGATCTTCTGCGCAAACGGCCAGTGCGCGCAATGCACGGTGATCGCCGACAACCGTTCGGTAAAATCCTGTATGGTTCCGGTCCATGAGGGCATGTCGATCTGGCCGCTCGACGCAAAAGCGGCGCTGCCTGAATACAGCCCGCAATTGCTGTTCCACGCAATCGAAACACTCGATACTGAATGTCTCATCTGCGGCGGCGGTCCTGCCGGTCTTTCGGCCGCTGTTGAACTCGGCAAGGCAGGAGTAACTATGACGCTTGTGGATGACAAGCCCGTGCTCGGCGGCAAACTGATTCTGCAGACCCATAAATTTTTCGGCTCTATCGAAGCATGCCACGCCGGTACCCGCGGCATGGACATCGCAAAAGCGCTCGAACAGGAGGCACGCTCGTACCCGAACGTGCGTCTGTGGACCGCAAGCCAGGTACTAGCGGTTTTTTCTGACCGTAAAGCAGGGATTCTCAGGGAAGACCGCTATTTCCTGATTCGGCCCCAGATACTTCTGGTGGCGACCGGCGCACGGGAAAAAAGCCTGGTATTTAAGGGAAACAGCCTGCCCGGCGTTTACGGAGCAGGGGCCTTTCAGACACTGGTCAACAGGGACCTGATACGTCCGAGCGAGAACCTTTTTGTTGTAGGCGGCGGCAATGTGGGCCTTATTGCAGCATACCACGCGCTCCAGGCCGGCATAAAAGTCAAAGGCCTCTGTGAGGCATTGCCCGAATGCGGGGGCTACAAAGTCCACAAAGACAAGCTTGCGCGCATGGGAGTACCGATTTACACAAGCCATACTGCGGTGAGCGCGAACGGGGAAAAAGAGGTCGAAAGCATTACCATCGCCGCGCTCGATAAACAATGGAACATCGTACCGGGCACCGAAAAAACCTTCGCCTGTGATACTGTCCTGGTCGCCGTGGGTCTCGATCCGGTGGACGAGTTTTATCATAAAGCAAAAGAATTCGGCCTGCCGGTGTTCAGTGCCGGTGATGCCGAGGAAATCGCGGAAGCATCGGCCGCCATGTTTACGGGCAGGATCCGCGGCAAAGAGATCGCGAAAATGCTCGGCCGCGCCGTAGGCGAGGTTCCGCCTGAATGGCACAAAACGGCCGATATCCTCAAGAGCAGGCCGGGCGCCGTTACGGTCGAGGAAATTCCCGGCGATGAAAAGGGCGTTTTCCCGGTGTTTCACTGCTCCCAGGAGATCCCCTGCAATCCGTGCTCATCGATATGCCCGAGAAGCTGTATCGTAATTCAGGGCGGCGACCTCATGGGCCTTCCGGCCTTCAATCATGCAAATTGCACTGCCTGCGGGCAGTGTGTGGCGGTCTGCCCCGGGCTCGCGATCACGCTCGTTGATTACCGTAAAGCGCAGGAGCTGAACAGCGCTCTGGTGAGCATCCCCTATGAGTTTCCCGGATCCACGGTCAAAGCCGGCAGCACGGTCACGGTGCTCGACACCATGGGCAATGTGCTGGGCAATGTGGCCGTGCACTCGGTACGGTCGTCAACAACTGCGAGTAAAGTATTAATTGTAAAGGTTCGGGCGCCGTTTGAAATCGCCAAAAAAATCGCCGGCATCAGGATTCAGGAACCGTGGGTGGCCGAGCCGCTGGAAGAAAAAATCATCCGTATCGACGACGATGAGATCGTATGCCGCTGCGAGCGCGTGACCGCGGGTCAGGTGAGGGCACTGATACGGAAAGGCGTCCGCGACATGAACCATCTGAAGGCGCAAACGCGCGCAGGCATGGGCAGTTGCGGCGGCAAAACCTGCCGGAATCTCATCCGTCGGATTTTCAGCGAGGAGCGCATACCGCCTGCCGAAGTGACCGATTTTACGAAACGCCCTCTTTTCATGGAAGTACCGCTCGGCGCATTCGCCGGCGTGTATGGAGGCAAGGGGCCGGCAAAAGAAGAAACGCAGCCGCGCAGGGTCAGCGCACTGGAAGGCGGCGTATAATGAGCATTCCAACCTATGATGCCATTGTGATAGGCGCCGGCAGCGTCGGCCTGCCTTCCGCCATGTTCATGGCTGAAAAGGGGCTCAAGGTGCTCTGCATTGACCAGTATGCCTCGCCCGGTCAGGGATGCAACAAGGCGGCTATCGGCGGCATACGCGCCACGCACAGTTCGCCCGCGAAAATCAGGCTGTGCCTTGACAGCCTGCAGATTTTTTCGTCATGGAAAGAAACCCATGGCTTTGACCTCGAATGGAAAAGGGGCGGCTACCTGTTTGTCGCCTATGGGAAAGAACAGGAAAAAAGCCTGAAAGAACTGCTGGCAATCCAGAAAGCCGCCGGTCTTTCGATCGAATGGCACGGCCGCGATGAACTCCTCAACATCGCGCCTGCGCTCAGGCCGGACGGCCTTTTAGGCGGGACCTTTTCACCCGACGACGGCAGTGCCTGTCCCATGCTCTCCGCCTGCGCTTTTTATGAACACGGTGTATCGCTCGGGTTGACCTGCCGTTTCAATGAACGCGCGGAGCGGGTGGTCGTGCGGCACGGAAGCGTAACAGGGGTACAGACCGGCAGGGGAAATTATGCGACACGGCTTGTCGTCAATGCCGCCGGAGGCCAGACAAAAGAGGTCGCGCAGGAAACAGCGCTTGCCGTTTCGGTGCAGCCGGACTGCCACGAAGCCGGCATTACGGAGCCGGTACAGCCGTTTCTGGCGCCCATGGTCGTTGACATACGATCAATGCCCGGATCGAAAAACTGCTACTTTCATCAGCATACAAACGGCCAGGTGATCTTCTGCATCACCCCGGACCCGCCCGTGTGGGGCAGCGACCGCCGCGAGACAAGCGGATTTCTGCCCATGACCGCGCGTCGCATGCTCGACATCATGCCGCGTCTTGCCTCGATCAGAGTACGCCGCACCTGGCGCGGCATGTATCCCATGACCCCGGATGGTTCGCCGATCGTTGGCCGTTCTTCAGCAATACAGGGCTATCTTTTTGCTGGCGGCATGTGCGGGCAGGGATTCATGCTCGGCCCCGGCGTAGGCAGTCTGGTCGCACGCCTTGCAGCCGGTTCCCTCAAAAACGGCGACGAGGAGATTCTTGCGGAACTGAGTCCGGGGAGAGAATTCGGAAAAGCTGAGGAACTTAAATAATGTCACCCCTCTCCCTCAATGCAGGGAGACAGCAGGGGTGACATATTGTTCTATAAAAAAGCTTAAGGCACCTAGTAAACCACGTTCAGGCATGAGACCGTACGTTGATTGCCGCTTTCCCATATGCCGTAAAAAAGGCCGGCTCCCAGCATCCGACGATTAATAAGCAGCGAAGCGCCCTTCTTAACATCAGAGAAAAATACCGTCTTGCCCTGACAGTTGACGATGGCTAACCGCCCCTGTGCCGGCGGGCACTGGAAAACAAGGCCGTTTGACGTAGAGATTATTCTCAGCTTGTATACGTCACCGCGCCACGGTACCAGCGTTTTAACGGCATTAGGTGAAAAAGGCGGTACCCGATTCGTATCCTGCAAAGTGGTAAGCGTAATGGACGCGGTTGTAAGGTTCCCATAAGCGGCAGTCACCGTGAGGGGGTTCGCCGCCGTGGTGGTTGTTCTGAGGAATACTCCGGCTCGGCCAGCGTATGCCTGTTGAACGTTACCGCCGAAAATCGTCCCTGCTGTGGCAGGAGTGACGGTAAAGGTCACGTTGCCCGAATCGGCACAGCTCTGGACGCCGTTTGCATTGCGCAAGGTCGCGGTGAGCAGGAACACGTCTGCCCCATTTGCGTGCAGGATCGTCGTATCGCTCAGAAGCTGAATCCTTGCGGCGGTGATTCCGGCTGTCGGAAAATCCAGGGCAGCACCGGTCCACATGGCCCGGAATTTATAGAAAACCGTTTTGGGTACGGTCAACCGGTCCACGATCCCTTCATTCCCGTTTGTATTGTCCGACGAATTGTAATCCTTGAAACACCAGAAGTGCCCGCCCGAAAGCTGTCCCGACGTGTTAAGGGTAAAATTTATGCAGGTCCATTCTCTTTGATAATAGCTTGTCGTTCCCGTATCAAGGTCCACTAAGCTCCCACGGATTTGCGGCCGATAAAAGTCATCGCTGCTTTCGGTGCCGAGCCACCGGTAGGCCCCGGTGGAGCCTGTTGTCGTATAGTTCAATCCCTGGACATCGGGAACTGTGGCCGCTGCGTTAAAGGTCTTTATGTTGGCCATAGCGGAAAACCGCGTTGTATCAAGACTGTGCGCCCTGTTGTTCAGCACGGTGATCTGGCTTGTAAAGTTCCCGCTGACTATCGGCTCATTATACAGCCCCCACGCATAAATACAGGGATGATTTCTCGCCGACAGCACCATTTCTTTCACACAGCTGTCCATTCTTGCCCACGCGGTGGCGCTGGGAGTCAGGCCCCATCCCCAGCTTGGTTGTTCGACATAGACCAGCATTCCCTCTTTATCGCATGCGTCATAAAACGCCTGGGCGCGGGGATAGTGCGAGCATCTGATGCTGTTGCAGCCCATGTTTTTCATCAATTTGACTTCCTGCCAGTACCGCGTGTCCGGAACCGCGTTTTCTATCCACCCTTCAAACTGATGGACGCACATGCCCCGTATTTCCAAACGCGAGCCGTTGAGATTAAAACTGCCGCCGGTGCCGGTGGCCCAGGTGAACCACCGGAAACCGCAGGGCTCCACGACGCTGTCAACTACCTGTCCGCCTACGCTGACCAGCGTCTGCACCGAATACAGATAAGGGCTTGAAGGCGACCAGAGATGCGGATTGGCAAATGCGCTTGTCGTCATATCGAAAGTATCCAGAACACCGGCAGGAATCGATACCGGGGAGGATTGAGAAACGACGCTGGTATGCGTCGCATCAAAGAGAGTAATCGTGACAGAAACGGTCTGCGCAGTCGTACGGTCGTTTTTAACCGGGGTCAGGGCGTGTATCTGCGCGCGTGCGGCCGATACATTGGCCGTCTGAATGTGCTGGCTGTAAATCGGGACATAGACGCTGTCTTTGGCATGGAGCCACATGGCGCGGTTCAATCCGGAATAGAGAAGAAAGTCGGGAGTCGTCGTGCCAGGGGGAATATCCACATTCGCCACATTGTTAAGTATGACGGCAACCACGTTGTTGCTACCCCGTACGATATAATTGGTTACGTCGTAATAAAAGGGCGTATACCCGCTGTTGACGTGCTGGCCCACCAGCGTACCGTTCACATAAACGGTCGCTGTCTGCATGGCGCCTTCAAACTCGATGAACAGTTTTTTCGTGCTTGCCGGAACGCCGAATGTTTTACGGTACCAGCAGTTACCCTTATAATAGTTTGCTTCTGTGGTCCACGAAGACGCCCCTGTGGCGCCCCTCGGAGCCGCGTCGTAGGATGCAGAATGCGGCACGACGACTTTTGACCATCCGGTTCCGGAATCATTGTAACTTACGGCCTGCGGCGTGCCTGTCGGCGTCCCCTGGTAAAAATGCCAGTTCATATTCATGTTTGCTTTACGTTTGAGCGGGTCTGGGACTTGGGGCTCAAAGATCTGGGAGTGGACCGGAAATGCGAGACACAAGGATATGAAAAGCGGCAGCACACACCACTTGGCATAATTAAAAATCATAACCCCTCCTCTTTTTTGGCAGCTGATATAAATTGGAACAAATCTTCAGATTCAATTAAATAATATACTCACTGTAACCTTAAAATGCTCTGTTTTTTTTATGGCTATAATTGTATCGCTCTAACCCATTGTTTTTTATATCATTTTATTGCTCTGTTTTTAATTGTAAGTCAATTTAATTAAGCAACACAGAATACTTTT
>CAISVC010000025.1 GCA_903888815.1 uncultured Fibrobacterota bacterium | reverse complement strand
CCTGCGCATCGGAGAGCGCCTTCTGGACCCCTGACATCACCGTCTTCAGCGAATCCACCAGCACGATGCTCGATGCGCCGACCGTGTTGATGGTCCCCATCAGCGAATCGACCTGTTTCATGATTTTCGACGACTGGACCGTAACCATATTGACATTTCGTAGAATTGTCGAGGTCTGGGTAATGACCGTGTCTTCGTTTAAAAGCTTTCCTACCGAGCCCTTTCCCGAGGCGATCCTGCGTATGATGGAATCGATCTGCCCGATCATGCCCGTCACCTGCCCGGTCAGTTTGTCGATCCGCAGGGAATATTCAGGCTTCAGCGTATCGTTGTCATTCGCCACCGGTGCGCTTTCCGTGCCGCCGGTAAGCTGTATCTCCCAGTCGCCCACGATAAGGTTCTTCTGCTGGAGCAATGCCCGCGTGTCTTTCTTTACGAACGGACGATAGCGCCGTTCGATCTTGAAGGTGACGTCGATGCACCCCTCCCTGACAATCGCTATGCGGGTCACATGACCTATGGCCATTCCCGAAATCGTTACCTGATTGCCTTTGCCGAGATCGTAGATCTGGTCGTACAGCACATGAAGCCGGCACCAGCTCTGGAATACTTCCGATTTGGCCAGCGTGTACAAAAGCAGGCCCGATATCAATATGAGCGGTATGATGACGAACAGTCCCACAAAGAACGTCCGGTGCCTCCTGATGAACGAGTCGCTTGTCTGCCGTGTCGAATGCTTCTCCGCCATAACAAAAACCGCTCCTTGCTACCCTTTCTTTACGCTCCGCCGGGAAATTCATCCTGGTAAGGCGCTAATTTTCCTCCATCAAGTACCATGCGCCGGGCCGGAAGATGCGGCAGGACCGAAAGGTCGTAGTTCATCATGATCACCGCCATTGTTCTCTCCTTCCAGCGCTGCTCGATGACGCTGAGAAACCTCTCTGCCGCTGCCGGATCCAGGCCGGAGAGCGGTTCATCGAGGATGAGCAGCGTCGGATCCCCGATAAGAGCCCGGCAGAGCGCCGCCGCTTTGCACTCATACGCCGAAAGGGCTTCGGGGTACCGGCAATCGATGCCGGAAGAGAGCATCAGGTTTTCCATTTCGGCCCGCACCCTTTTCATAATCGCTTCCCCGTTAAGCCCCCCCCTGTTCCGCAGCGGCAGCGCAAGATTGTCGAATACCGTGAAATTGGAGATAAGCGCATGCACCTGAAACACGTACCCGATGGACTGCCGGGCGCGGAAAAGTTCCTCTTTCGGCAGGGCGGCAATATCGTTGCCGTCCCAGAGCACCTTTCCCGATGTCGGCTTGATAAGGCCCGCGCAGAGCTCGAGCAGGGAACTTTTTCCGCTGCCGCTCCTGCCGCCGATGATGACAATTTCTCCTCTCCGTACAGTCAGGGTTACCCCGCGCAGCACCGGCGGCGCCGCGCCCCAGGCAAACGAAACCGCTTCGAGATCGATTCTATCGCGCATAAAGACCGGCCATCACCATACTAATGGTCACGATAACGTTCACCACGATAGTGCCGGCCATGGAGCCGACAACCGACTTGATCGCAGCCTGGGGAACGCCCCTTATGTTGGCGACATTTAATCCGTAATGGCAGCTTACCACCGCGATAATCATGCCGAAAATAATGCTCTTAAATGTCGAAATCGCAATATCGGTTGTTGACAGCGCAACAAGCACCTTTGATAAAAATATTCCGAACGGAATATCGACGGTAAACCGTGCCACGATGAGCCCGCCGATGATCGAGATAATGTCGAAATATACGTTGAGGCAGATCATGGCCCCTACCATTCCCACGAGCGCCGGCAGCGCCAGAAAATAGACCGGGTCGATGCCCATGACCTCGAGCGCAGCCACCTCTTTGTTCACACGCATGGTGCCTATATAGGCGGCAAGCGCTGCGCCCGAACGGCCGATTACGACTATCGAAGTGAAAAGAGGGCCCAGCTCCCGCACCACCACGATCACCAGAATATTACCGAAATAATCGGAAACGCCGAACTTCGGCATATTGGTCATAGCCTGCATGATGATGGTGCTGCCGCAGATGAATGCGATGATGCTCACGAGTCCCAGCGCCTCAACGCCGGTATACAGCATCTGCCGCGACAGCTGACTTCCAATCGAAGCGAACGACGTTCGTGAAGGCCGGAAAATACCCCCGATGGTGTTCCAGAAAAGGACGACCATGGAAATAAAATTTGTCCCTTTGTCAATGCATGCTTTCCCGGTCGAGTTGATTATCCGTAACAAAAAAGCCTTCATTACGTTCCCCGCCCCTTTTCACTTTGTCTTCAT
>CAISVC010000024.1 GCA_903888815.1 uncultured Fibrobacterota bacterium | reverse complement strand
GTCTGCCCTCTGTAATCCTACCACGGCCCATCATTACCGACCACAAGTCAGGGAAGAACGCGGCCTGGGAGCGCCTTGACGCCGACGTGCGGGCGCGGATAACCGACCCGACGTTCCTTGAAGTCCGCCTCAATTCCGATGACCTTTATCATCGGGATTATATCCAGACCTTGCAACGGATGGAAATTATACCCGGCACTCAGGCCATTTTGCCCCGCGCGGGCTACTACTGGTATTTATCTCAAAAGGCCCTCTGTAAAACAGTTCACAACAGCCCGCCATTTTATACCCTTATTTATGACACTGAAAAATGGTTGGCTGGTTATCGGCATCCGCTGCCGGGTGGGCATCGGGCGGCGCGGAAGCTCCGCAACCAGGACGTTCCCGGCCGCCAATGGGTTTGGATCGTGCACGATGTGAATAACAAGATCGTCCGCAAGGGCGCTGGCGCCTATGCCGACCACCTCGGGCACGTTACCAGCCTCGACCGGATCAAGGAGTTCGGGCAATGAACCGTCGCGACATCCATTCCGGGATGCTTGAGCACCAGGTTAGTTTGCAGCGGTTGACCCTGGTGCCCGATGGCGTCGGCGGCGGCACGGAACATTGGACACAGATCGGAACGCCGTGGTGTTGCATCCTGCCCGCGGGCGGGTGGGAGAGGCTAACCAGCATGAAACTCGAAGCGGAAATAACCCACTCGATTTACATGCGGTATCGGGCGGACATTCATCCCCGCGACCGGATCGTGTTCAGGACGCGGACGTTTGATATACTCTCAATCATTGACCTGGAAGAGGCCAAAGAATTTCTCGAATTGAAGTGTGAAGAGGATTTGGACTAATGGCGGCGGGAATGACATCTATTCGAGGATTAGAAGATGTTTTAAAAAACATTGAAAAGGCCAAAATTGCCGCCGTCAAGGGTGCGGAACAGGGAGTGGATAAGTCCCGACTTGCGGTCGAAACGACTGCTAAAAAGTTAATAATGAAAGGCCCCAAATCTGGCTATATGTATCACCGTATTCCGGGTGATAAATGGATGGTGGTTTGGCAGGATCGCGGCAATGTTTCCGTAGTGGTTGCTATTTATAGTGCTGTCGGAGCTCAAGGAATTTCTCGCGATCACCGCGCATCGGCTCCCGGAGAACCGCCCGCGAACGATACCGGTACTCTCGCGAGTAGCATCGAAAGCAAGCGTGACGGATTAACCGCATTGGTATGGACTGAAAAGAAATATTCTAAATGGTTAGAGTTTGGCACAAGGAAAATAGCACCGCGTCCGTTTATGACTCCTGCTGTCGAACAGAATAGTGAACGATTCCCAAAGGAACTAGGCATGGCCGTTGTTCAAAAAATTGACGAGGCATTACGAAAATGAGAATGGCGCAGGCACAGAAGGCCATCTATGAGGCCCTCACCGGAAACCCGGTCCTGGTCGGCATGGTCACCGGGATATTCGACCACGTGGATCAGGGGACCGCTTTCCCCTACGTCGTAATTGGGGAGGACGCAGCCGGCGAGTGGGATACGGATACCGAAATCGGCGCGGATTCCCTGATTACAATTCACACATGGAGCGAGGGCATGGGCCGTCTGGAAACAAAGCAGATTCAGGAAGTCATTTATAGCATCCTTCATCGGGCGGCATTGGTCATTGGTGACGCTAAATTTTACGGTATAGACTGGCAGTTCTCCGACTCGTTCCTTGAGCCGGATGGCGAAACGCGGCACGGGGTTATGAGATTCAGGCTGCTCTACGACAGCCTGCCATTGTCTTAACAGGAGGGTATCAAAATGAGCGGCGCACTGGGCAGAAACATTATTCTCGAATGGGACGGTTCCGAAATCGCCGGGGTCCGGACCAAGGGCGTAACCATCAATGGCGACGTGGTGGACATTTCCGACGATGACTCGAACGGATGGCGGGAACTTTTACCCGAGGCCGGCGAGATCACTGTCGAGT
>CAISVC010000023.1 GCA_903888815.1 uncultured Fibrobacterota bacterium | reverse complement strand
CCGATGCGGACGTTCGTCTGCTCGCTAATAATAGATTCCGCTGAATCAAGTTTGTTGCTGATAACTCGTTCCAATGTATCAAGGAGTGCTTTTTCATCGGCCGCAGGAATTCCGGCCCGCAACGAGGTACTGCGCCTTTTAACCAGATCCTCGAAAGACGTGCTGTATCTTTTGTTGTTAAAAGAGATAGCCCGCATCAGTTCAACCGTTTTAGAGGTCGCGACCTGGTTGCGTGCATTCCGTTCCTGAGACAATTGCTGCGAATCGATGTCCCTGATGGAATCGAGCTGGCGATTGATGGTATCAATGAGACCGACAAGGTTCCGGTGGATACCGCGGAAATTCTCAACCGATTCCTGCAGCCCGATTTTTTCGTAACTTATGACGCTTGGGCCCTGCACGCGGTGCAGCGTTTTCAGCCGAAGCAGCCTGTTTTTAACCTCGTTTTCCCGTGCTAAAATATCGACTATGGCATTGGCAATGTCAATTTTTTTAACAATGACGAAAAATGCGGCATTTAAACCGATCACACAGAGAAATCCGATAAATAATTTGGTTGCTATGGTGAATCGCATAATTAAAGATTTCCGCTTGAAATATAGTAATTAAGATACATCCTGATCGAGTTCAATCACCATTAAAAATCGTGGCCGATAGAGAAGTACAATTGATTCTCGGCCGGAATGTTTTTTTGAGAAAAATTGTGCATAAGTCTTCCATAATTGCAGCGAATCGGGCCGACGAGTGTTTCGAAGGCGAAACCTATTCCAAATCCGACCGGCGCATAGCGTACGAACTCATCGACAGATTTTTTCCATGAAAGGCTTCTGCGGCCCCACGTATATCCCCAATCAATCCCTGCAGTAAGATAAAAATTCCTTTTCAGTGCAAAGCTGTAGGTTATATGCGCAAGCCCCATGACATCGCCGTGCATTGCGCGGGGAGAGAGTCCGAAAAAAGGAATATAATTGTATATTTCCATGTCCTGATGGGTTTCTTCGGGGAACGATCCTCCGACATACAGCTGTTCTACTTCCGGAAGCACGCTTGAAGACCAGGCAAAACGTAATTGAGGAGAAAAAGTGTGCCTCGTATACAGCGTGAATACACGGCGGATGCTTCCGTCAAATTTCAGGAAATCTTTGCTGCCGCCGATTTTTTCGCTTGTTCCGCCGATTGAAAAAAAAGTTTTCATTCCTGATGTCGGAAAAAGAAATTTATCCATAGTGTCCATGTTAAGACGGAGCAGAATGTACGGAAGGAATTTAAGTCCCCAGACATCGCTGAGGGCGCTTGGAAGATTCGATTGAACCTTATAAAACTCAAGATGAATGCCGCTCGAAAGCATTGTCGATCTGCCGATCTGGATGCCGAGAAGACCTAATACGCCTCCTTTACGAAGCGTTTTTTCTTTATGCCACAGCGTCGTGTCCGGAATGCCGGTCGCCGTATCGACCATCGTCGTATCAGCGAAAATGCGCTCTGTTGAAAGATAGGTCTGAACTTTAGCGCTGTTCGCGAAATTGGGCGTCATGAAATGATTGCTTTGAAATTCCAGTGCGTATTTTTCGCGTCTGAGGCCGTACTGGAGATGGAGCAGCGCGCATACCCCCAGGCCGAAAAGATTTTCGTACGCAGGTTGTATGAAGCCTTCACCCAGGTGGAATTCATCGTAGCGCAGTCCCATCCTCACCCGCCAGTACTTTTTCTCGTCGACCATGATCCGTATCTTCTGCAGCGTGTCCATGTCAATATTGACATTATAAAAGAGATTGGTGGCATAAAGAGAGGCCATCGCTTTTTGCAGTGCAGAAGAAGATACTATGCTTCCGGTTTCAAATCCGACTGCGGTATGTATAAGCTCGGACGAGGTTTTTTTATTGCCTGAAACCTCAATGCCCCTGATCGTTCCGGGATCAGCTATAGCCTCGATCTCTGCACTGTCCTGGGAAGCAATCGCAATACTTCCGAAGGGAAAACCGCAATTGATGAGCTTGTTCCGCAAGAACTCTGCAAAATTTCCGGCGCATATACTGTCGGGACCGGTCGCTCGCAGCACACTGTCGAGATTACGGCAGAGGTTCTGAGCAGTGTTGACCCATTGTATCCTCGGCACAGCAGTTGTACGGCATCCG
The DNA here is from genome assembly GCA_903888815.1 of uncultured Fibrobacterota bacterium. Classification (GTDB taxonomy): domain Bacteria; phylum Fibrobacterota; class Chitinivibrionia; order Chitinivibrionales; family Chitinispirillaceae; genus BOG-1184. Next base: position 2,159 of record CAISVC010000023.1, on the reverse strand, counting down.
GCGGTTTCGTGTGTACCGAGCATACGGCGGAGCGTGTCAATATGCAGCATCATGCTTTCGTAGCCTCTGCTGACAAGCGTATCAATCGGGTGGAAATCAGTATTAACGAACCCTTCGAGCGGAGGAATAATGATAATATCAGCTTTGCTTCTATCAGTTTCCTTCTGGTGTTTCACTCCGATTGCCACCACCTGGTCCATCAGGCGTACGGGGTTTTCGAGGTCGTCCCTGTTCCAGAGCGGTGAGGTGACATCCACGGCAGCAATCAATGCAGCATGCTCGTCACAGGCGATATCTACCGGAATATTGGATGCCAGGCCTCCATCCATGAGCAGCATGCCGTCTTTGGTTACCGGAGAAAATGCCAGCGGTACGCCGCATGATGCGCGGATCGCTGCGGCAATGCTCCCGTTTGATAAAACTACTCTCTTGCCTGAAAGAAGGTCGGTTGTCACAATACGGAGCGGGATAGGCAAACTGTCAAAATTCATATGGGCGCGGAATTGCGCGGGTGCCAGCAGCGGGCCGAGCAGATCAAAGAAAGCCTGGCCGTGCGAGATCGAACTGGGCGGAATCGGTTCAAGGCGGTCGCTCAGCCTTACTTCAAACAGGTAGTTTACCGGCTCGGATTTCTGGCTTACAAAAAGCCGGCTGCGTTTGGCGCTGTTGCTGAAAATGCTGTTCCAGTCGATAGACCGGGCAATGTGCAGTATGCTGTCCGGTGAATAGCCCGCTGCGTATAGGCCGCCTACAATAGCTCCCATACTGGTCCCGACAATTAGATCGGGTTTGAGGTGCGCATCCTCCAGAGCTTTCAATACCCCTATCTGTGAGAGGCCTCGAGCACCGCCTCCGCTTAAAACAAGGGCGAACCGAAAATGCGTATTGTTTTTTACCGGAGGAGTGCCGGAAAATGCTGGAAATACAAAAAAAATGCCTGTAAAGAATGCAAAATTGATAAGTCCGCGCAACTGGATCATGGTACGTGTAATATTCATTTTCTCAAAACAGTGTTGCTTTCAATTATATATTTATAGAAAGCTTATTTGTGACTATATTGTAAACAGCTCTACAAGACAAAATACAATGCTGACATGCCTTCGGTTTATGTTGTTGTTGACGGGAGTCCTTATAGCCTGCCCTTACGCCTTGGCCGAAACACAGCATTCAACAAACGGGGCATTCGGTGTTTCCGGAGAAACCGTTGCATTTGTTGACAACATTGAATATTCGACCCGGTACCGCACCGGCGAAACCATGTTCGGAGCCTCGGCAGCATTTCGCCTTTTCTGGCAACCTTCCGAACACACACTTTTCGCATTCGGCGCATACGGCCTGCGGCGCTTTGGCGATGAGCGTTTCCTGGCCAGAAAGCTCCCCCTGTTCCGTGCCCAGTACGAATCTGGTGGGGTATCATTTGTTATAGGAGAACTGGTTTCAGCCGATGCACATGAACTGCCTGATTTCATGTTCCGGCAGGAATACTGTTTCGACCCCGGTATTGAGGAGGGGATTCAGGCACGTCTGCGGCTGCGGTATTTCACTGAAAATTGTTGGGTTGCCTGGGACTCGATCAACACGCCGGCACATCGGGAACATTTTACTGCCGGAAGCGTTTCAATCATCTCTATTGCGAACTTCTCGTTTCCGGTTTTTATTACAGCGGAACATCATGGCGGTGAGTTGTACAATATCCCGGGTCAACCCGTACAAGAAAGATTCGGCGGTGCAACCGGCGTCATTGCCAGTCACCAGATTCAATCCGGATTAAAGCGCGTATTCGGACAGCTTCTTATAGCAGGCTCGGCATACAGGGTGCGTTCAGAAGAACATGAGTCCGGCCAGGGATACGGTGTTATTGGAAAAACGGGAATATCACCGTTCGGCTTTGACTGCTCCCTGCAATGGTTCAAAGGCCATAACCTGATTATGCCGCTCGGTGATCTGGTATTTCGGACCAACCGGCCCCTTTTTTCATTGGAAATAGCAAAAATGTATAAGGCAAATAACTTTCTGTCAGCATCTGGCGGCATAAGATTTGAAACTGCAGATGTCCGGGTTGACCGCTATTTCAAGAACCCCAGGTATCGGTGGTGGATCGTGTTGCGAGGCGGCTTTAATCGGATCATGGGAAAATAAAACGGTTTTTTCATGCGTAT
>CAISVC010000022.1 GCA_903888815.1 uncultured Fibrobacterota bacterium | reverse complement strand
CGTCGACATGGTCACCGATATTGCCGGACAGGGGGAATAGCCTATGTGCGAATGCTGCGGACAACATGATCACGAATCACTGTATCTTCCGGAAGTGGCGACCGTGGTTGCCACTAAACCAATGACCGGCAGGGACCGTTTTTTCGAATTCACCCTTGACGGACACGATCTCGGACATCTGCCCGGCCAGTTTGCCGAACTTTCGATCCCAGGCGTGGGCGAAGCGCCCATATCCATCTCCTCTTCACCCACGAAAAAAGGAAGCTTTGAAATGGTGATTCGCAATATCGGCAGGGTGACCGCGGAGCTCCACAAATTGACGCCCGGGCAGCAGATCGGCCTGCGCGGCCCGTTCGGCACCCACTTCGCCATGGAAGAGTATACAGGAAAAGACCTGCTGTTTCTTGCCGCCGGCCTCGGGCTTCCGCCCCTACGCTCGGCCATCAATTACGCGATCGACAAGCGGAGCAATTACGGAAAAATCATCATCCTCTGCGGCTGTACCGACCCTTCCCAGCGGCTCTTCATCGACGAGATCGAAACATGGAAAAAAAATCCATCGGTCATTATCATGGAAACCGTTGACCGGGGCGACGCCGCATGGAAAGGCAACACCGGCGTCATCACCACGCTCATCCCCAAAGTAAAAGACCGCATTAATCCGGCAAACACCAAGGCGTTTATCGTAGGCCCGCCGGTGATGTATAAATTCGCCCTTCTTGAGCTTAAAGCGATCGGCTTTGCGAACGCCGACATCATCATGTCGCTCGAACGCCATATGAAGTGCGGCGTTGGAAAATGCGGCCACTGCCAGATCAACGGCGTATACGTGTGCCGGGAAGGACCGGTATTCACCTACGAATCCATCACGGGCTTATTGGAGGCGCTGTAACTATGCACGGAAAACCAAAGGCCGCATTTTTTGATTTCGCCTGTTGCGAAGGTTGCCAGCTGCAGATCGCCAACCTCGAAGAGGAGATCATCGGCCTTACGGAGCTCGTGGACGTCGTCGAGTTCCGCGAAGTGCTCACCGGCTCGGCGCCGGCATACGACGTAGCGTTTATCGAAGGCTCAATCACCCGGCCCGAAGACGAAGCGCGTGTCAAGGACATCCGGAGCCGTTCTAAACTCCTCGCATCGTTCGGCGCCTGCGCCTGTACCGGCGGCGTCAACAAGCTGAAAAACCTGCGCGACCTTACCACGGTCCGCAAAGAGGTGTACGGCGACAAGTGGAACATGCCCCACCTTTTAACCTACCCCACCAGGGCGGTGCACGAGGTGGTCAAGGTGGATGCCTACGTTCCCGGCTGTCCCATCAACCGCCAGGAATTTTTAACTATTGTCAAGACTCTGCTCCTCGGTCTCGTTCTAAAACTTCCCGACTATCCGGTCTGCGTGGAGTGCAAGAAAAAGGACAATGTCTGCCTGTACGAGCGCGGCATGACCTGTCTCGGGCCGGTCACGCGCGCCGGCTGCGACGCCATCTGCCCGACCAATGCCTCTCCCTGCGAAGGGTGCCGCGGCAGCGTTCCCAATCCGAACAGGAACTCCATGAAAGAGGTTCTTGCAAAGCATAACGTTCCGCTCGAAGCCATCATGCGCAAGTTCACGATCTATGCCCTGGATCCGGAGGCCGGAAAATGAGTCATAAATCCATGCATATTGACGTCCATCACGTCACGCGTGTCGAAGGTCACGGCAATATCCATGTGGATATCGAAAACGGCTCCATTAACAAAATCGAGTGGCAGGTGCCCGAAGCACCCCGCTTTTTCGAAGCCATGGTGGTGGGCAGGCACTTCAGCGAAGTCGCGACCATCGTCTCGCGGATCTGCGGCATCTGCTCCATCAGCCATACCTTTTCATCGCTCAAGGCCACTGAAACCGCGCTTGGTGTGCGCCTTTCGGAACAGGCAGAAAGGCTTCGCCGCATGCTCCTCTGCGGCGAGCATCTGCAGAGCCATATTCTGCACATCGGCTACCTTGCGGCGCCCGATCTCCTGAACACGGGAAGTGTGATCCCGCTCGTTGCAACCCATAAGGAGATAGTGCTTCTGGTCATTAAACTGCATCGCCTCGCGAACGAGACTTGCGACATTATCGGTGGCCGCACCACACACCCGATCCGCACCACGGTAGGCGGCTGGACCATGCTGCCGAAACCGCGTGAAATAGAAGTACTTAAAAAACGGTGGGAGGAAACGATCGTTGACCTGCGCACACTCGGTAGTGTTCTCAAATCGCTCGTTGGCGGCTTTCCGGACTTTACGCGCGATACTGAATACGTCTGCCTGCGCGAACAGGATGAGTATGGGATTTACGATGGAGAGATCAAATCAAGCGACGTGAATAAAAATATTCCACTCGCCGACTACCGCCGTGTCACGAATGAGTATGTGGTGGCCCAGTCGACCGCGAAGTGGGCTAAATTCAACCGCGAATCGTATATGGTCGGCGCCCTGTCGCGTTTCAACAATAATTACGCTCAGCTGTCACCTGCGGCAAAGACTATAGCAGCGGATATCGGCCTCGCGGCTACGTGCCATAACCCGTATATGAACACGGTGGCGCAGCTTATCGAATGTTTTAATGTCTGTGAACGGTTCGCCGCCCATGCAGCCTGGCTGCTCGATAAGGGACTTAAGGAAGAAAAAGTGAGCGTTGCGCCACGTGAAGGTCAGGGCGCGAACGCTGTCGAAGCGCCGCGCGGCATCCTTTTCCACGACTACACCTTCGATAAGAACGGCATCTGCACCAGCGCCAACTGCATCATCCCCACCAACCAGAACCACAACAGCATCCAGAAAGACTTCGAGGCACTGGTGCCCAGGATAATCGGCCAGCCTCAAGACAAGATCGCCCTCACCATGGAGATGCTCGTCCGCGCCTACGACCCGTGTATCTCCTGCTCCACGCACATGCTCAAGGTCAACTTCAAATAGGCTAAAGGCCTTTCCCCAATACAAGAGAAGAATCCCCTCCCCAAAAAGGGAGGGGATTCTGTTTTCTGGACACGACAGT
>CAISVC010000021.1 GCA_903888815.1 uncultured Fibrobacterota bacterium | reverse complement strand
CTTTTAACCTTTCATTCTTTCTCTTCTTAAAATCAATCACAAAACTATTGTCTATTCGTGAAATTTCCTGATAAAACCCGCCGAATCCCGCCTTGATGAATTTCCGCCGGAGAGGCTCGTACTCTTCAAAGGCCAGGGGACGGTTGATTTCAGGGAAATCGCAGGCCCGGTGGAGCGGACGGTACTGGGCCATCAGGCTTATGTAGAGGTCGTGCGGGTCGAACGCCGACATGAGAAATTCCAGGATAGCAATGGTGCCGGCCGCGTCTTCCGGCAGCACTAAGTGGCGGATGCACAGGCCCCGGTACGCGATGCCGCCGCCGTCCGTGCGCAGCGGGCCGACCTGCCGGAACATTTCACGGATTGCGGCCCGGTTGACGGCAACGTAGTCGGCCGCGCCGGAGTAGCGTTTTGCCCGGGCGTTGTCGCCGTACTTCATGTCCGGAAGGTAGATGTCCACAATGCCGGAGAGCAGCGACATGACGGACGCGAGCTCGTAGCCGCCGCAATTGTACACGAGGGGGATAGACAGGCCGCCCAGCGCGGCCTCCTTAAGCGCACGCAGCAGCCAGGGCAGGAAATGGGTCGGGGTCACGAGATTGATGTTATGGCAGCCCATGGTCTGCAGGGAGAGCATTTTTTCCGCCAGGGCAGACGGCGTGGACGGCGCGCCTTCGGATAAATGGGAGAGCTGGTAGTTCTGGCAGAAAACGCACTTCAGGGTGCAGCAGGTGAAAAATACGGTGCCTGACCCGGCACTGCCTGAAATCGGCGGTTCTTCGCCGTGGTGCGGAAAAATGCTCGAAATGACGAGCCCGCCCGGCGCGCCGCAGAAACCAGTTTCATGTTCGAGCCGGTTCACGCCGCATCGCCGCGGACAGAGCCCGCATGAGGAGGCGATGCGGTCAAGTTCCGCTATTGCCGCGTCCCATTGTTTACCGGTCAAATAGGTATACGACGCCGGTTTTTTCATGATAATCTCAGACAAACGTCGGATAGTGGTTATTGCCTTTTCGAGGGAAGCTCAACAAAGTCGCTGGCGGATTCCAGCGTGGCGGTATCTGCGGAACCGCTCGTGTAGCCGTACTTCTGCGGATTTTCGGAGATGATCATGAGGGCGATAACGCGGGGAATGTATTCGTTGGTCTCCTCGGCAAGATATCCCATCCGGTAGATGTACCAGAAGTCGCGGTTGCGCATCGGATCGTCGATCTTCCGCAGCGCATGCATGATGCGGCCTTCGCCCGCGTTATAGGCCGCCATGCAGAGCATGACCGAGCTCTTGCCGCCGAACATGCCGATCAGCTCTTTGAAATACTGCGCGGCGGCGACCGTAGCCTTCGCCGGATCGGTCCGTTCGTCGACGGTCTCGCTTACGGCGAGGCCGAACTGTTTTGCGGTGGCGGGCATGAACTGCCACAGGCCGCGGGCGCCGACGGAGCTCAGCGCCATTGGATTGAAGCCGCTTTCGAGCATCGACACATAGGCCAGCTCGACCGGCAGGTTCTTTTCCTTGAACGTCCGCAGGATCATGGGAAAATATATTTCTTTACGTTTGATATACCTGCCGATGACATCGTGCAGGTCGCCGGTGTATACCCTGAGGTGATACTTGACGCGGCTCACCATCTCTTTCGGAATGTGGTAATCCGCTTCGCCGAACCGCACTAAAATTCCGTCGATGGTCCGTTCGAGGGGGTCGGAATAGAATTTGCCGAAGTCATCCTCATCGATCCTGCTCTGGAGCGACCTTTGGACCGATGAATATGATTTTTCTTTGGCTTCCAGCTCGCCGATCAGCCTTTCAAGGTCCTGCTTGTTCGCATCGGGATTCGCGTTTACCGAAGCGATGCGTTTGTCGTATTCTTCAAGGTCTTTTTTGAGCGTCTGGGCTTTTTCCATGAGCTGACGGTACTGGTAGGCGCGCATGGCGAAAAAAGCGGCGACCGCAATTGATACGGCGCAAATGACGGCCACCGCATAGAGCCATTTGCGCCTTGTACTCCGGTTGGCATCGTACATCGTCCGCAGCATGTTGGTCTGGGTGTGGCCGAGGCTCCCGCGTTCGAGCACGCGTTCGAGCCGTTTGCCGTCTTTCATGAGCTTTTGGAAATCGTCCGCGCCGATCTTCTTTTCCACCAGTTTCTGTTCCATTTCAGTGGTGAATGACGTCTCAGGGACGTTCTCTTCAGACCTGATTGCCGAACCGTTCATATCCTGACTTTCTTTACGCAGCGCGTCCCGGGAGGCTTTTTTCATAAAAGGGGAGATCATATCCTCATGGGTGACCAGCCCGGTATCGATGACGCTTTCAGCTTTCCTCGACTGGCCGTCAAGCTCGGTCTCCGAGGAAATGAGTTTGAGGCGGGGCCCGGATTTGCCGAATCCGACTTCGTCGCCCGGAGCGATCTCTTTTTCGGCGATTTTTATTTCATTGACATACGTACCGTTGGTGCTCTGAAGATCCTGCACCATGATCCGTTCAGGGGATTTGTAGATGATCATATGGTGCCCTGAAACACCCTTTTCAGACGGATGAAGCACGATCGTGTTCTGCGAACTTCTGCCGATGCTCACCGCGCCGTCCGGCAGCAGGTACCGCCGGCCGAGTTCGGTTCCCCGGCTGACCTCCAGGTAAAAGTAGCTCATATGCCCTCTATTCGATGCAAGCCGTTAATAAAATTGTATCTCCGGCAGCAACACGGCACTACGAATGGAAATTGCCGCCGTATCGCAGCCGGTTTTAAAACCGGAATTCCTGTGCATCTTTTTACAATTTATTAAAATACCACTCGGCAAAGGGGATTTGATAGTGTTAATGATTCAACAACAGGAATTGTGGTATATTTAATGGCTCAGAAAAAGCGGGAATACGGGAATAAGCCATAATCGGGAGACGCACCCTATGAAACGGCGGAGTTTTCTGGCAGCACTTTCTGCCCTGACCCTGGCTTCGTGCGCACGTGATGAAAAGCGGGCCCCCCGCTACGATGCCCGTGAATGCCCGTTCTGCACAACCCGGAAAGGGATATGCACTTACTGCAACGGGACGAAGAAATGTACTTTCTGCAATGGAAAAGGCAGAAGGAAGGTCGTTGTCCCGGATCTTCCCGAACAGAACATCAAACAGTCAAGCTATGAAGAGGCGTGCCCCTACTGTGACGGCAAAGGGGTCTGCAGGTATTGCGGCGGTAAAGGAATCTGCTGGGCCTGCGACGGCACAGGACGTATTGAGTCATGGGATTTTTGCTCGAAGGCTAAAGGGCTGGAAGGGAAATAAGCATGGGATTCAGGCCGGTGTGTCTGGTGATCCGTGACGGGTGGGGGAAAGGAAAGAACGAACCGTCTAATGCCATCTTCATGGCGGAAACACCCTTTACCGATGAGTATGAACATGATTTTCCGACCACCCTTATCGAAACGTCGGGTCTGAGCGCCGGGCTGCCGGCAGGGTACCAGGGCAACAGCGAGGTGGGGCATCTGAATATCGGCGCGGGCCGTATCGTCTACCAGAGCCTGACGCGTATCGATAAATCCGTGAGTGACGGCGATTTTTTCACCAACGCCGCTTTTCTGAAGGCAATCAACTATGCGAAAAAGAATAACAGCACGCTGCACCTCATGGGACTGATTCAGGAAGAGGGGGTGCATGCGGTGACCCGCCATTGCATTTCGCTTCTGGAACTCTGTAAAGCGCAGCATTTTGACCGGGTGGTGATTCATGCCGTCACCGACGGCCGCGATACGCCGCCCAGATCGGCCGTAGAGCATTGCGCATTTCTGGAGCAGGGCATTGCAAAGACCGGGGTCGGCCGCATTGCAACCGTGCTGGGGCGCTACTATGCCATGGACCGCGATAACCGCTGGGAAAGGACCGAACGCGCCTGCCGCGCGGTAATGCAGGGTGAAGGGGAGCAGGCTGAAGGCTGGCGGGAAGCGGTTAAAGCCGCTTACGCAGCAGGGGAGACCGACGAGTTCATCAAACCGCGGATCATCGGCTACCGGGGCATGGCGGAGAAGGACGCCTTCATCTTCTTCAATTTCAGGTTTGACCGCACCCGTCAATTGACAAAGGCTATGGTGGAGCCGGAGTTCACCCAGTTCGCCCGGCCGTTCGTCGTACCCTGTTTTGTCGCCATGACGCATTATTACGATAACGGCCGTTTCGACGAAGCGTATCCCGAGGTCGAAAACAAAAATATTCTGGGCGAGGTGCTCGCCAATCGGGGACTCAGACAATTCCGGTGCGCGGAAACCGAAAAATACGCCCATGTGACGTTTTTCTTCAACAGCCTGCGCAACGAGCCCTTTGACGGCGAAGATCGCGTTCTCGTGCCGAGCCCCAGGGTCGCCACGTATGACCTTAAACCCGAGATGAGCGCCTTTGAGGTCCGCGACAGGCTTGTGGAAGCAGTAACAAGCGGCAACTATGATGCGATAATCTGCAACTTCGCTAACGGCGACATGGTCGGCCATACCGGCGTTTATGATGCTATTATCAAGGCGGTGGAGACGGTTGATACCTGCGTGCACGATGTGGTCGAGGCCGTGCGGGCCCAGGGAGGCGCCTGCATCATCACCGCCGATCACGGCAATGCCGAGCAGACCAGGCTCGAAGACGGTTCGCCCATGACCGCACATACCACCAATCCGGTGCCGCTCACGGTCATCGGCGCCGGCCGGCATAAGCTCAGGGATATCGGCAGGCTGTGCGATATAGCGCCGACCGTGCTCAAGCTCCTCGGCATTGAAAAACCCGCAGAGATGACCGGCACTCCGCTGTTCTGATAAAATCTAACCCAAATTATGCGTTAGGAATCGATGCAGAACTGTAAGATCGTGGTGCAGAAAGACGTGAAGGATTCGCAGGGCATACCCACTGGGGTATGGCCAAGAAGCCTGAAAGCCTTTATG
>CAISVC010000020.1 GCA_903888815.1 uncultured Fibrobacterota bacterium | reverse complement strand
GAGCCGACCTTCGGCGGCATCAATCTCGAAGACATAAAGGCGCCGGAGTGTTTTACTATTGAGGAAGAGCTGAAGCGCACCATGAAAATTCCGGTATTTCATGACGACCAGCATGGGACCGCGATAATTTCCGGGGCGGCCCTCGTGAATGCCGCGGAGCTGCAGGATAAACCTCTTGCGGGTTTGAAAGTCGTATTTTCGGGAGCAGGCGCGGCGGCGATATCGTGCGCCCTTCATTACATACGGCTCGGCGTAAAACGCGAAAATATAATGCTGGTCGACAGTGCTGGAGTGGTTTACAAAGGCAGAACAAAAGGCATGAATAGATACAAGGAGCCTTTTGCGGCGGACACGACCCGCCGAACGCTGGCTGAAGCGATGGAAGACGCCGACCTGTTCGCGGGCCTCTCGGTCGGCGGGGTTGTGAAACCGGCAATGGTGAAAACCATGGCAGACCGGCCTATCATTTTCGCCATGGCCAACCCTGACCCGGAAATCGGCTACCGCGAAGCGCGCGCAGTGCGGAGCGACCTCATCATGGCCACCGGCCGCTCCGATTATCCGAACCAGGTGAACAACGTGCTCGGGTTTCCGTTCATTTTCCGCGGCGCACTTGACGTACGCGCCGGTGCGATCAACGAGGAGATGAAGGTCGCCGCGACCGGAGCCCTTGCGCAACTTGCAAAGCAGGGGAGCGTGCCGCAATCCGTGCTCAACGCCTATGGGCTGAAATCGCTCAGCTTCGGACCCGACTATATCATTCCCAAACCGCTCGACCCGCGCGTGCTTGTGGAAGAGAGCGCTGCGGTGGCCGAAGCGGCGATTAAAAGCGGCGTGGCGCAGATTAAGCAGTTTGACTTGAAGGAATACCGGAAGAGGCTGGAGAAACTTTCTGAAATAATTGCGAAAAGATAAATGGGCATCACAAAATAAAAATATATTTCATTGGCTAAAGGCTCCTGCGGAGGGTAGGGGGTGGGCACCATTATACTGAGACAATCGTCGTTTTACCCCCATCCTCAAGTTTTAGTGAAGTTGAAATCAAAAAGATTTACAGAGCAAGAGTCCGGGAGTGTTCTCTGGAGGCGGGGGCACTGTTCGAAGTCTTCCTCCGCAAGGCGGAGGAAGGCGAGTTAGGGCTGCCGGAAGAGAATACTCCCGGATTCTTGTAAAAGATTAAAGAGATTATTTATGCGGACAATTCCTTACATACAAATAGTCGAGGCAGTTAAGAAACTCTGTATCGAAGCTGCTTCGAAATTGCCTGATGATGTGATTGCCGCTTTGAAGAAAGCTCTTGAGGCCGAGGAATCGCCCCGTGGCAAGGAAATTCTCAGGCAGTGCATCGAGAACGCAAAACTCGCGGCATGTGAAAACGACCCGATCTGTCAGGACACCGGCGTTGCCGTCTACTTTGTTGAGATGGGGTCTGGTGTCGCAGTTTCTGGCGGCACCATCATTGATGCAATCAATGATGGAACCCGCAATGGTTACCGCGAAGGCTACCTCCGGAATTCAATGGTGGCCGATCCGCTGTTTGAACGGAAGAACACCGGCGATAATACACCGGCAATCGTCCATGTTGATGTGGTCGCTGGCGAAACACTCGCCATTACATTGCTTCCCAAGGGCGCGGGTTCTGAGAATATGAGCGTACTTGCCATGCTCAAGCCGGCAGACGGTGCTGAAAGCGTAGCGGATTTTGTGGCCGATGCTGTGATAAAAAGCGGCGGCAGACCGTGCCCGCCCGTGATCGTCGGTGTCGGCATAGGCGGCACTGCTGATACAGCCATGCTTCTCGCAAAGAAAGCGCTGCTGCGGCCGATCGGGAAAAGTCATCGGGACGAACGGTATATGCGATTGGAACAGAAGATTCTGGAAAAAATCAATACTTCAGGCGTCGGCCCGCAGGGTCTGGGCGGCACGGTAACAGCGCTTGCCGTGCATATTGAAGAATATCCGTGTCACCTTGCTTCACTTCCGGTGGCGGTGAATATCAACTGTCATGCGGCAAGAAGAGCTATTATACAATTATAAATATAAACAAAGTTGTCAGTTGTTAACTGGAAACTTTCTTATGTCAAAAATTATTCTAACCACACCGATGAGCGGATTAATAGTTTCTTCTTTGCATACCGGGGACGAGGTGCTTTTAAGTGGTATTATCTATACCGCCCGCGACGCGGCGCACAAGCGGTTCATGGCGCTCATCGATAAGGGCGAGAATTTGCCAGTGGATCTTTCCGGCCAGGTGTTATACTACTGCGGCCCCACTCCTGCGAAACCGGGCAGACCTGTCGGCAGCGCAGGTCCCACCACAAGCAGCCGCATGGATGCGTATACTCCGGGGCTTCTTGAAGCGACAGGTCTCAGGGCCATGATCGGCAAAGGTGGCAGGAACGACGCGGTAATTGACGCTATGATAAAATACGGATGCGCTTATTTCGCGGCTACCGGCGGCGCCGGAGCGCTTATCGCGAAATCAATCAGATCTTCGGCGGTTGTCTGCTTCCAGGACCTTGGCCCCGAGGCCGTTCATCGTTTCGAAGTGGAAAATATGCCCCTCATCGTTGCAATTGACAGCAAAGGAAATAACCTTTATCAAGACGGCCCCGCCAAGTGTAAACAATAAAACGGCGCATCATTATTTGCCTTTTAACGGAAGCT
>CAISVC010000019.1 GCA_903888815.1 uncultured Fibrobacterota bacterium | reverse complement strand
ATGCCGCCGAACTGACCGAATCCGCCGACGACATCGCTTGTAAAGGTCGTGCTGACCAGTTCGCCGATACGCACTTTCGTCTTGTTCCAGACCGCCACATCTACGCCGGCATCGGAATATTTCATTGGCATTTCTCCGCCTGACAAACGATTATGAAAAGTAAATCATCACGGAACAGCCGTCTAAAATAGATCAGGATGGGGGGTGAGTCAAACGCCCCTACTTCCCCGCGTTCTCCGCCACGCTCGTTTTCAAATCGAGCAGCGACCATTTTTTTGCACAAATGTTCGGACGTTCTCTTTTCAGGAGTTGTATCACGGCGTGCACCCCGGCCTGATCGTTGCCGTTCCCGTGAACGAGCACGATGCTGCCGTTTCCTGGCCGCTGACCTTTGGAAAGCCAGGCGTCGCTGCCCACGGGGATCAGTCCGAACTCAATGATTTTCGTGAACACCGCCTTTTCCGAGACAAGGCCGGGAAACCGGAAAAAAACCGACGGTACGATGCCGTTTGTAAGAAGCGTAATCTCGGTTTTCAGCACTTCGGCGGTGAGATCAGTGCCTTTTTCAAGCAGGAAATTCATTGTAAGCGGAAGGCTGTCGTTTGAATAATGGTTATATGAATGGTTGATCCAGGTAATTGCAAGATCTCCGGAGTCCGCAAGGCCCGTGAGCCAATGAACATCCTGCCTGTGGGAATTCATCCACTGTCCGGCTGCTGCCAGAGCAACAGGAACCGGTTTCTGAGCCGGACCGATCTCTCTGATGATTTCGGTGAAAAGGAAACGGTCGAGCGGTTTGCGCGCAGGGCACAGGTCAATGGTCAGATTGATCCCCTGCGGTGATTGCGGAAAGCGCCGGATACCGGCATTCTGGAGCGAATCGCCGAGGCTTTCCGCCTGCTTCAGCGCCCGTATATAGGGGGTCGCTGCAAAGCGTCTGTAAAGGAGCTGCCACGAAGCTTCGGCAAAAACCAGGTCACCGGAATCGATAACTGCAGTGGACAGCGATTTCGGGTTCACGGCCAGATACCCGGCTGCCGAATCCCGGACGAATCTCCGCAGCACGATAACGGTATCATCATGCCGGCTGAGAATCCCGACACCGGTAAGGACAGTATACTGTTTTACCGTATATGCCGGACCGGCTGCGGTCATTGCAAGGAGTAAAAAGCAGAGCATATAACGCATAGTACTGTCCTTATGCCTGTAGTACGGACAGTCAGGGGCCCCGCCATTTTGCTCGCCACTTGCTCATGGAAAAAATTATATTACAACAGCTTATTTTCCCGTGCCGTCAGCGGGACCCATTTCCCGACTGTACGAAAACCATACAATAAATATATAATTACTCCGGAAGCCCTTTTATACAAAGATCTTCCGAGGGAGGTCAGCGATGAAAAAATTTGAAAGGAAGCCGGTTGGGAATTTCTTTATCAAAAAGTCGCTCCAGCTTCGACTTATCGTCCGTATCGTCAGCGCAGTCGCCCTTACTACGCTCGTCTCGCTCGGCACCATGGTACTGGTATACTTTATCAAGTACAAGACCGTGGTCATCTACCTTTATGATAAATCGACAGGGGAAATTCCGCGCGAGCATATCGTGTTCCTGCTGTTGCCGACCCTGATCTTCAGCGCACTCGTGAACGTGGCGCTGGCGGTCGGTATCGGATTTTACGCCTCGCGTAAATACGCCATCCCCATTTACAAACTCGAACAGTGGTGTTCGCTCCTTCTTCAGGGAAAATTGACCGCGCTTCTCCAGTTCCGCGAAAAGGAGGAGCTCAAGGAGCTCTCTCTCAAATGCAACGAACTGGCCCGTTT
>CAISVC010000018.1 GCA_903888815.1 uncultured Fibrobacterota bacterium | reverse complement strand
TCGCCACTTCGAAAAACTTTCCAAGATTACCATTGACCCTTATCTGTCAATAGGATTCTACTTTATTAACCCGCTATTCGCTAATGCTGGTACTATATCTTCAAGATCAAGGTCTATAAGTTTTTTTCGGGTGGGAAGTCCTGTTTCCACATCCCAGCCACGGGCCGCGTAATAATCATCCATCACTTTTTTGAACGTTTCTCTGCTTACCGTTTCACCCTTACGGCTGAAAAGCTCACCATCCTTCCCGGGCAGGACAAGATCAGCATTGAACAGCCCGACGGGCGGGTCCTGTTCATGCAGGGGGGTGGTAAAATTAAATTCCTCAAGAACATCATCAACACGGCCGCGCCGGCCCTCCCGCAGGTATAGTGCACGGCACAGGTTTGCGCTTCGCTCGCCTGACCGGAGGAAAGCTCGTTCATCCATGTCCAGACCGGTCATTGCAGAAAAAAGCCGGGCTTCAAGCTCCGGATCGCCGACCCCTGTTTCCGTGTTGGCGGTAAAGTCAATCGGCCAGAACCAGTCGCATAAAACCATGTTTTCAAGTGCATATGCGCGGTTCTGCATCAGCACGGCAGCAGCTCCCTTGTAATCAGGTGTGTCAAATTCTGCCGCGCGTTCATTTCCCCAGAATATTTTCGCCATGGCGCGAAGCTTTTCTGTTGTTAAAAAGCCCATCATTCCTTCTGTTCCCATCCATACCATCCATTTGACCATGGGAAAGCTTACTCGGTGAAGCTGTGTTATGGGGTAAACAGGTTCGGTGGCATATATGGGCGCATTTAATATAAAAAGGCGGGGATTGTAATAATCAGCATCAAAGCCGGTTTTTGTTACCAGTCCGTCTAACAGCTTTTCTACGCCAAGCTCTTTTGTTGCCCGGCGGCTGCCTTCTGCCAGCAGGTCGCCGACTCCCGTGCGACTGATGATAAGCGCACAAAGGTTTTCTATCCATTCGGGGGTTCCCAGCAGATCAAGGTCACGAAGTTGAACGGCGGCATCGTCCCCACGTACTTGAGAGTCGCCCTGCCGTCGTACTTCTCGCCCAGCTCCTGCACGCTCCGGTCGAAGTCGGCCTCCCGGCCCTTCGGCACAAAGAACGCGGCGTTGACGATCATCAGCTCCCCGTAGGTGTTGTTGGTCTTGACCTCGGCCGCCAGCGGCGAAAGGGTCTCCAGGATGTCGTCCGCCGCAGACCGCTTTTCCGCCCCCAGGGCCTCTTCCACCATCTCACCGATACGCATCCGCTCGAAGTGGGTCCGGTCGGCCGGCAGCGTCGCGATTCGCGCTTTGAGCGTCCGGATGGTCTGGTACTTGTCGAGGATGGTCTCGTAGACGTTCTCCAGGAAGACCGCCTTGAGTCCGAGCTCCACCTTGTCGCCGACCTTGGCGAGGAGTTCCTTGAAGCTGCCATATTCCGCTTTCAGGATGCGTTTGACCTTCTCCTCGTCCTCCGCAATCGTGGCGAATCGGACCGGCAGCACCGGCTGCTGCGCCATGACCGCCTCGATCGCCTTTTGATGGGCGAGCGTATTCTCACGCGAGACTCGATACCGCGTCAGCGGGGCGTCGCTGACGAC
>CAISVC010000017.1 GCA_903888815.1 uncultured Fibrobacterota bacterium | reverse complement strand
TTGGTTACTTACTTTCTTTCTTTGAGGGTTTGAATCATTTTCTTGACCCCGGGGCCAAAAACCGTATTCAAAGCGCGCTCTTTACTTCCGGTTCGAGATTAATAGCCACTATTCTCTTACCTCCGACATCTTTTTTGCGGCTTCCTTCTGTCCTTCTTTATGGGCTTGCGCGCTGACTTCATCAGTCGGCCCTAAATCAATAGTGACCTTACTGATGTTGCCGGTGAATTTGTACGGGTAAGCAATACCATAATCCTCAACCACCGGCGTCTCCCCGTCTTCACCGACATCAGCGCCTTCATCGGCGGAGAAAACCATAGCTTGCGTTAGCTCGATGCGTCCTTCGGCGACCTTCTTGCCGTTGACAAAAATCGCAGCCATTCCACCCTTTCCGTATCCGCCTCCGTCATAGGTAAACTCGAAAACTATAGTTGCTTTTCCTGCAGGAACCGGATCAGTAGCTGCAACGGTAAATCTTTTCATGCCCAAGAAGTTATAGGAATATGCGGGCAAGCCGCCCTTCAGATATAAACTCCAGCCTCCGAACCTGCCTGCCTGAGCAATAATAACTCCGTTGGCTCCTTCCGCAGGAATTTCCGTTTCAGCAGTGATCGAGTGCGAACGGTTTTTCACGTCAATAAACACTGTCTCAAGCATTCCTTTCATTCCGGGATAGACCGTCAAAGAGGTCCGGCCGGCCATGAGATCAGGCCTGCCGACCACAGCTGCGCTCATGCGCATCAGGGAACGGTCATCAAGAGGAAGCACATTATACTTTTCAGCTTCCTGCATAAAGAGCTCCTGCATTTCCTTGAGCTTCGCTGGATTTTTCGCAGCCAGGTCATTTGAAAGACTAAAGTCGTTGCGCGTATCATAGAGCTCCCACTTATCGTTTTGAAGTGTCGCTCGTGGGTCAACCTCCCAAGGCGCCCTGTGTATAGTGCCGGCGAACCAGCCGTCGTGATAAACAGCACGGTTACCGAACATTTCGAAGTATTGAGTTAAGTGGCGATCCTTGGCTTTTGAATCATTAAAGGAATAAAGCATACTCACGCCTTCAATTGGATCTTGAACAATGCCGTTAACTACTGTCGGCTGTGGAAGCCCTGCGGCCTCAAGGATCGTAGGCGTCACGTCAATAACATGATGCCACTGCTGGCGCAACTCGCCCTTACCCTTGATATACTTTGGCCAATGTATGACCAGGCCGTTTCTGGTGCCGCCGTAGTTAGAGGCAACCTGTTTTGTCCACATGAAAGGCACATCTCCTGCAACCGCCCAACCGGCAGCATAGTGGTTATAGGAATATGGTCCGCCGAGATCATCCAGATGCGCCAGGATACTCTCAACGGATTCTTCTACTCCGTTAAAATACGACATCTCGCTGAAAAGGCCGTTTGCGGTGCCTTCAGCGCTGGCGCCATTGTCTCCGAGGATATAGAATACAAGCGTGTTATCCATTTGCCCCAGATCCTCTACCGCTTTCAGGAGCCTGCCTGCCTCATAATCAGCAAACTCTCCGTATGCGGCAAAAACCTCCATCTGGTGGCTAAAGAGCCTCTTCTCATCAGGCGTAAGT
>CAISVC010000016.1 GCA_903888815.1 uncultured Fibrobacterota bacterium | reverse complement strand
CGGCTTTGCCTTGGCAGCAGCGGCTGCCGGCTTTTCCGTGATTTTCTCGGCGACTTTCTTGCCCTCTTCCACCTTGTACGCCGCGGTCACCTTGGTGTCGGCTTTGAGATCGGCAAGCGCAACGGTTTTCCCGCCGACCTTGATGACGGTCTTGTCATTGACCGTGAGCGTATCTTCGCCCTTCTTGACCTTGATGATGACGGTGTTGGCGATCGCGTCAACTGAAACGACTGAACCGGCGATCTTCTTTACCGCATTGGCCGGTTTTGCCTGGGCTTTCTTCTCGGCGGCAGGCGCGGCAGGGGCGGCGGGAGCAGTTGTCGCGGCTTCCTGAGCAAGAACCAGGCCGCAGGCAACAAGACCGGCGATAAGAGCATGATGCAACTTCATACAACCTCCTTATATGGTGAATGGTGTGTAGGGAACAGCCATAACCTTCTGGCTTATGGTGCAATGATGAATATAGCAAACAGCATGCCAGAATTATAAAAAAAATACGGAAAGCTGATGCTTTTAATTATAATAATATCAATCAATTATAAGACGCTAGAAATGTCGGTTCTGCACGTAAAGCAGTTCTCGGAAAAAACCCGACCAAAAGGTGAAAAGGATTTCCAAAACGTTAAAACCGATGAGGCACACTATTCCTGATCAGGAATGCCCTCTTTTTTGATCAGGCCGAACTTCTGCGCCCGGTACTGGAAGGTCCGGTAGGTCATGCCGAGGAGCCTGGCCGCTTCTGCGATATTGCCTGCTGCTTTTTCAAGCGCTTTCTGGAGCAGGCCGCGTTCCCATTCTTCGAAATTGATGCCGCTGTCCGGAAGCGCCGACGGTTCGCCTTGCAGACTTTGGCGCGCCGCCGGCTGCTGTATCTCAGGGGGAAGATCGGTTATTTCAATGATTTTATTCGAGGAAAGGATCATGGTCCGTTCCATGACCGCTTCGAGTTCGCGCACATTTCCCGGCCACGGGTAGCGGCAGAGCAGCTCAACGGCGCGGGGCGAGATTTCCTTCGGTTTTCCTCTCCGTGACAGAAAAAAGCTGACGAGCGCCGGGATGTCGCCGGTCCGTTCGCGCAGGGGCGGGATGAGGAGCGGGATGACGTTCAGGCGGTAATAGAGATCGTCCCTGAAGGTTTCCTTCCTGATGGCCTCCTCGAGGTTTTTATTGGTGGCGGCGATTACCCTCATGTCAACTGGCACCGCTGCCGTCCCTCCAACGCGCCGGATCTCTTTCTCCTGCAGGCACCGGAGCAGTTTTGCCTGGGTGTTGAGCGACATGTCCGCCACCTCATCCAGGAACAGGGTGCTCTGTCCCGCGGTTTCTATGATGCCGATTTTGCGCGCCGCTGCGCCGGTGAACGCACCGCGCTCGTAGCCGAAGAGCTCTGACTCGAGGAGCGTTTCCGGGAATGCGGCGCAGTTGATGCTCTGCATGGGCCGGCTCCCCCGCGGGCTCAGGTAATGGATGAGCTGGGCGATCTTCTCCTTGCCCGTGCCGGATTCGCCGCGGATGAGCACCGTGGCGTCGCTCGACGCCACCTTCCGTGCGATTTCAAGCACGTTTTTCATGGCCGCCGATTCGGCGACGAGCCCGATCGAGCTCTGGCTGGCAAGCTGGTTGCGGAAGCCCATGCCGTCCATGCGGAGGCGGAATTTTTCCGCGGCACGCTCGATGGCGAGCAGCAGCTCGTCGCGCTCCAGGGGCTTCGTGAGGTAGTCGTAGGCGCCGAGCCGCATGGCGCGCACCGCGGTCTCGATGGAGCCGAACGCGGTAATGACCACCACCTCGGGCCGCACCGGGAGCCGCGAGGCCTCCTCCACGAGGTCGATGCCGCTGCGCCCCGCCATTTTGAGGTCGGTGACGATGACGGCGGGATCGTTATCCTTTGTCAATGCAAGGGCGGCGTCGGCGCCGCCCGCCTCGAGGACGAGGTGCCCTTCGGCGCGCAGGATGTTCGCCATGATGTTGCGCTGTCCGGCGTCGTCTTCGGCAAGCACGATGGTGATCATGCGGAGCCTCCTTCAGGGAGCCGGATTTCGAAGCAGGCGCCCCCGCTGTCCCTGTTCTTTACCGTGATGGAACCGCTGTGCGCCTCGATGATGCGCCGCGCCATGGCGAGGCCAAGGCCCATGCCGTCGGGGCGTTTGGAAAAATAGGGCTCGAAAATCCGCTCGAGAAACCCGGGATCAATGCCCGGCCCCTGGTCGGCAACCGTGATTACGGCAGCCGAAGGCTGTTTTTCCGCGGCGATGGCGATGGCACCTCCTGCCGGCGACGCGTCGATGGCATTGAGCAGGAGATTTAAAAACACCAGGCGCAGCTGCTCCTCATCGGCATGCAGCTGCAGCGGCTCAGGGAGCGCATACCTGACGGAGAGCTGTTTCGACACCAGCTGCTGTTTTACCAGAAGCTCCACCTGCGCAAGGAGTTCGCTTAAAGGGAACAGCGCCTTCCTGATGCGGATCGGTTTGCCGATGGTCATGAACTCTTCGACCATGGTATTGAGGTGCCGGACTTCTGCTTTGAGACTTGCGATCATGGTTTCGTAGGCTTCCCGCTGCTTTGCCTCCTCGGGGCGGAAGGAGTGTGAGAGATGGTCGGCCGTCAGGTTGATGAGGTTCAGCGGATTGCGGATCTCGTGGGCCAGGGTGGCGGCGGTCTCGGACAACACTGCCCTGCGGTCCATGATGCGCAGCTTTTCCTCAAGATCCTTGAGCTCGAGCAGTTTTTCGGTCATCTGGTTGAAGGAAGCGGTCAGCCTGCCCACCTCATCCCTGCTTTTGTACTCGACCCGCACGGAAAGGTCGCCCGAAGCGACCGACTCGGCGGCCTTGTTGAGCCTCCGCAGCGGCCCGATAAGACGGAGCAGTACGATGTACGAGAGGGCGAAAAGCGCAAGGAATGCCGTCACGGCAAGCGCGATATTGCGGATGTAGAGGCGGCGCACCAGATCGTTGTAATCATTGACGATGAAGGAGGTCTCGACAAGGCCGATGACTTTTTTATTCCGCACAATCGGCATGGTGACCTCGTACCTGAGGCTCTTGCCCGCGGAATCACTCGCGCCGAACCGCGCGCGCACGATGAGCTCCCTGCCGGTGATGGTCGTGCGTTTGCCGATCTTGGCCGGGTTGCTCGACGCCACGACCTTTTCGCTTGACGAAACAATAGAGACTTCCTTCACCGCCGGGTTGCTCTTGGCATCCTCAATGAAGCGGGTCAGGGCTTCGCGGTCAGGCGAGCGCTCGGCCGAGATTTCAGCGGACGAGAAGTGAACGGTCTGGAGAATGGTCTGCAGGTCTTTCGAAACGGTCTGAACTATTGTTTTCTGCGAATGAAACAGGAAAAAAAGCATGCAGCCGAACGCGACGGCGAAGAACGCCGCAAAGGCGATGAGGAATTTGGTCTGCAGCCGCATGGAGTACAATATAATAGATAGATCCGGATTTATGAAAAGCGCGCTGTTTTTCCGCACGGATATACCGGGGGAACGGCTTTGCAGCCCAGATACCCAGGCAGGTCGGCGGTGCTTTTTATGTATTTTTACCGGCAGGAAACATGATGAATCCTCGATTGCTTACGGTCCGCCTGAAGTTCAGCAGGCCGCAGTGCATTGCCATTGAAGAGACGGTTCACCGGGAGATCGGTGAAATGCCTTTGCGGCTGAAGCCGGGCGCAAGGATCGCCCTTGCCGTGGGCAGCAGGGGCATTGCGAATATCGCCCGGATTGTGAAGGCCGCGGCGGCAAGCCTGCGCGAGGCGGGCGCCAGTCCTTTCATCGTGCCTGCCATGGGCAGCCACGGCGGCGCAACCGCCGAAGGCCAGGCCCGCGTGCTCGCCGGGTATGGCATTGCCGGAGACACGGCGGGCGTCCCGGTGGTATCGTCCATGGAGGTGGTGGAGCTTCCGGGCGGCGGCCTTGACAACAAGGTATTCATGGACCGCGCCGCGCACGAAGCCGACGGCGTGGCGCTTATAAACCGGATCAAGCCGCATACGGATTTCCACGGCCGCTGCGAGAGCGGCCTTGTCAAGATGGCCGTGATCGGGCTCGGCAAACACGCGGCCGCCCTTGAGCTGCATTCTTTCGGCGCCGCCGGCCTGCGCGACCGCATCCCGCAGACCTATACGGCAATTGCAGAGACGGGCAAAATCCTGTTCGGGCTTGCCGTCGTAGAGAATGCCTATGATGAGACCGCGCATATCGAGGCAATCCCGGGGCAACGCATCCTCGAACGGGAACCGGCGCTCCTTGACCTGGCGCGCGGGAACATGCCCGGCTTGCCGGCAGAGGATATTGACGTGTTGATTGTTGACAGCATTGGAAAAGAGATCAGCGGCGTGGGAATGGACACCACCATCATCGGTCGAATCAGGATCAGCGGCCAGGAGGAGCCGGCGTCGCCGCGCATAACGTCCATCGCCGTTTCGGAACTTACCTCGCACTCGTACGGCAACGCGATCGGCATCGGGCTCGCCGACGTCATTACCAGAAAGCTTTATGACGCCATTGACTTCGAGGCCATGTATATCAACGCCCGGGCG
>CAISVC010000015.1 GCA_903888815.1 uncultured Fibrobacterota bacterium | reverse complement strand
ATTATCAATAAATACGATGAGTCTTATATAATTTTAGGGAGTAAAGAAGAACTATTTTCTTATCAAAGCCAGAAGTCCGATTTGCAGTTTTTCGTTATCTCTTCAGATGGTGACGGCAGAGTAATTGTTAAAACTTCTTTTGGCACTGAGCTTGGCATTCTTTCAGAGCATCTGGTTCTCTGTGATTTATTGAAGTTAAATAGGGAGTGAATGAGATAAGAAGATGAAATAAAATTCCGGCAAGCTGCTTTCTGTCGTCCCAATATCCACCTCGGATATAGCTTCGGGCCGGCAAAATATATATTCCTATTGCCACGAAAGATGGCAGATGTGTGTGATGATGATGGGTAAAGGCCGGGGTGCAATGCTCCGGCCTTCCTTTTTCAGTGCCGTCCACGAGTAATTTTGAAGGGAAACGAAGAGGGGAGGGAACCGCCGCCAAAGCGGCGGCCGCCGAGGTGTGGTTTTACGTGTGCGGCTTTGTTCTTAATGCCCGATACAGAGTAGAGATAGAAACATTGAATCGTTTGCAGATATTTTCAATTGTATATTTCCCTTCCGTCAGAAGCGTCCTTGCCCGCTCTATTGTGTCTTGATCCAGTTTATATTTTCTTGGGCCATAGCACCGGCCTTTACGTCTTTTTGAGGTTGGTTTCATAGCGGGTTTCATTGTTGATTATTAACAGAAATAAATTAATTCAATGTAAATTAAAAAAGCGATACCTGCTCATCTTTTCGGGGAACCTCATAAAAAGGGCGAGGAACCCCGCCTTTTTTTTACCTCCATTTCTTTATGGTATTTATTTCGTGTTCCATCTGCTGCTATCTCTCATTGATATACAGTCGTTTTCGGTAACGATAAGGTGATCGAGTAAAGGAAGTTCCAGCATTTTGCCTGCGCTCTGAAGCCTTTCAGTTATCTGCCAGTCAGCCTCACTTGGGCGGACGCTTCCGCCTGGATGGTTATGCGCGATTATGAAGCTCGTGGCAGCTGAGCCCAATAAAAACCTGAAGACGTTGGAAGGATACACCGCGCATTGGTTGGTTGCTCCTTCGATTGTGTCATATCCGATGATGTTGTTTCCATTGTCAAGGCCAATGATACATACATTTTCAACGGGTATAGAAGAGAGGAACTGTTTACAGAAATCCGCAACGTCCGTGCGGTTTACAATCTTGATTCGATTGAAATTTGTCCGCTCTTTTACATAGGTAAGCCGGTATTTCTGAACGGTGTATTTCTTATTTTGTGATTTTGTATCACGTTCATTTGAAAACATTCTGGTTTGAATTGCTGTTGTCATGGTAAAGACTTTCTTCCGGTGGTTGCGTTTTTATTTACAGAGAGGCGATAATCAGTATTTTTTCATTCTGAAAGGTCTCATGCGTTTCGATTCTTCCGCAATGCATGCATTTTACCTTCCCGTCATAAAGTTCTTTTACCCATGAGTGAAGGCATTGTGCTTTTTCCGTTGTGGCTGTTGTCTGTTCAAGTGTTGCGGTGGTCATTTTTAAGCCCTTTCTTTGATTGTTTGTTTGCACCCGCGAAACATTCCCCCCCACGGGGGACACCCGTGTTGAATGTTTTGAGAAAAAGGAACCGCAGCACAGGGAGGGTCCAGCATGATTTTTGGGGGGACTGCCGGCTTCAAAGACCGCGACAGAAAGTGCGGTGCAACCGACACGGACTGCAGGCGGTCATAGCCAGGCGGGGGAGCCAACAACCTCAATGAGGCGTGCCGATGGACACGATCTTGAGGGATGCCCTTGCGCGGAAGCTTTTTCGACGTAACTTGTGTCTCAAGCCACGTGGGAGGGGAATGTAAGAGGGTTTTGGTTTACAAGGGAATGGAATGACCGATTCGAGGCTATAGCCCTGCAGAGCGAAGCGAAGGCAGGGATTTTAAGGCTTTCAGGATGGGATATCACGGAAACACGTCGCTCGATGCGGCGTTTTGCGCTTGCAGGAGGTCTCTGTTCGTGTTGTGCAGGGTTGAAGTTCTGCCGTCCGTGCCCGGCCGTGCCGCGATAGCTTGCCTCAGACGGTGGCGATGCGCAAGCTCAGACGTCGCCGTTGGCAAGATTCAACCGCGGCCGAGCGTGCCAGCGCAAGGAATCGACCGGCCATGCAAAGCGCAGTGAAGGCGAGGTTGAGTGACGGAGGCGCTATGCGACGACATGACACGTAAACCCGGCCGTAATACAGCGCAGCTCAGTGGCAAGGGAGTACCATGCGCAGCCTGCAGAGGTCAATGAGCGGAGTGAACGAGCAGGTTCCCGTGAAAGGCCGGGATCTTTGAGCGAGCGCCGCGCCCGACCGCGAGTTCTGAGCCGAGGGCGTGACGAGGAGCGAAGTTTCCCAATAAGCGGAGCGGCGGCCGCTTTGTGGTTATGGCCGATGAGCAGCGGAATCAGCGCCCGGGCCGACGCCTGGCTCTGCATGGCGGCAGACCGGATGAGCGCGAAATAAAAAGGCGGTTGACGGTTCTTTCACTGTGTGGAGGATATCGTTTTCCCCAAGCCCTGAGAAGGAAGAGTAGGTATGCTTTCCGACCCGACGCAAAGCGGAGCGGTTCAGTGCGACGGAAAACGACTGAAATCAAAAATCCATAGTAAGCGAAGAGCCCCAGGAATCGACCAGAGAAATGAAGGTCAAAGCGTCTCCGGAACGATAGTCCCGGTCAGCGGACGT
>CAISVC010000014.1 GCA_903888815.1 uncultured Fibrobacterota bacterium | reverse complement strand
AGCCCGTGCCGCTGGTCGGGGTAAGGACCGTCATCGCGTTTATGGCGTTTCCGTTAATCGTATCACGGAACATCACGCCGGCCTTTGCCCAGGCGTTTGTGTTCTCGAGAGAAGCAACCCTTGCGACGATTTCACCATCGCCGCTGATTGAACGATATACATATTGGAAGCTGTCCGAAGTTCCCCATATATCGGCGCCACTGCCTTCAATTGTGTATGTGCCGCTCGAATATGTAACGTGGCCTACAACCGAGGGGCTTCCTATGTCCTGACCCACCCAGCCCGTGGGAAGACCGCCCGTCAAAACGGTTACGCTTACAGGTGATGAGGTTGTTGTGCTGGAGCTATTGTCGGTGGCCCTTGCCGTCAGACTGTAAGTGCCTGCCGCGACACTGTTCCAGTTGTAGGAATAAGGTGAGGTGGTATCTGTTCCAAGTAACGTCGAACCCTGGTAGAACTGAACCTGGGTTATGCTGCCGCCTGCGTCAAAAGCATTGGCCTGGATGACGACATTGGCGCCCGCGTTATATGTTGAGCCGTTTGAAGGCGAGGTAATCGTTACGTGCGGTGGAGTATTGCCCACGGGCAGATTACTGGTTCTTCTTGCGTAGAGCCAGTCCTTAACGAAACCGCCCTCTTCGCTGTCGCCAACACGAAGCGTCCAGTCGGTATTAAAAAACGGCGGACCCCAGTCATAGGTTGTGCTAAAGGCGGTCCAGCCGCATAAATTGAGTCCTTCAATGAAGGTTCGAAATGGTGTGCCGTAGTTGGTGATACTGCCGCTTACTATCGAGTCCCAGTTCAGGCAGAAACCCCATTCCGTGCAGAAAACCGGCAAAGAGGCGGCAGCTACGGTAACCTGGTCTTTTTCCCAGGTGCCGTTAAGAAAACCGACGGGATAATCGTGCCAGGTATAAACGATGTTTGTTCCAGTTATGGGATTCGCAACGGCAGGCGCGATACAGGTGTTATACTGGGGGCCTCCGACCATAATGATATTGTTCGGGGCGTATTGGCGTATGAGGTTGACCCACGCCTGGAAAGCGGTCCTCGTGCTTGCCCACCTTTCCGCTTCGGTGCCGCTGCTATCTGTCGCCTCATTGTAAATCTCGAACATAACGTGAGAATCGTTGGCAAACTTCGGCGCTATATACGTCCAGAACTGGTTGGTCGTGGCGGTATGCGCCGTTGTGAGGTCAATATAGTGCCAGTCGAGAATTACATAAATGTCCTTACTGGCGCAATAATCAACCGCGGGCCTCAAAAGGTTGTTGTAGTAATCATCATTGGAGGCATTGAACGGTATTGGACTGGCAAATCCTGAATCCGGCGGGACAATCGCCAGCCGAATTACCTTCGGATACCAGCCAGGGGAGCTGCCCTGTGAGTCGGTTTTGTTCGTTACACGGTCAATCAAAGGGATTAACCCCCCATACCACGATTCATGGGCACCAATATCAGCCGTGGCGACGCCCCTGAGAATCACGATATTGTTGCTCGGGTCCCTGATTGTGTTGCCGCTGGTGTGCAGCCAGGGAATGTCGGCGTAAAGAGGCGTGATTGAACAAAGCAGCATGCAAATGATGATGATTTTAACAGGATTGTTTTGAAGAAGTCCTTTGTCGCATTTAAAGCGGATTTTTGCTTTTGACTTCATTTTTTTAGCCCCCAAAGAGGTAAAAAAATATTAATGGGAATTGGCTTGAATAAAACTTAGAACATGTGAGTTAAAAATTGAAACCCTCGTTACTCTCCATCAGTCTATCCTCCAAAACAACAATCCCCTCCAAAATTACTCCGCCGAAGTTGATTGAGATGCTATCATAAACCGCTGATTAGTCAAGTGAAAAATCATTTAGTGCTGGGATAGTCAGAGGATGGCATTTATTCACCGGGGTGTTCGATTGGTAGTTTTTAGTTTTAAGTTGAGGGAAACGACTAATAACGAAACTCTCAAAACTCAAAACTGAAAAAAGTGGTCTCGTTAGTAGATGTTATTCAGGTTTTTCCGCAATGAACATATGATTCAGACACCATTGTGTGAAGAAGTACCTATTCCTGATATTTACAAAGCCGGCTTTCTTCAGCCGGTCGATGATTTCGCCATCGAGCAAATAATACTGTTCTTCCGGCTTCATCCCTCGTTGGCCATCGACGTCAACATTAGTTCCGAAATAACGGTCATAAAGCCATACAATTTTATGAACCAGAATCTCCGCAAGGGGATTTCCCATTGTAACGATGATATTTCCTCTGGGTTTCAAACATCGATGTGACTCCGCAAGTTCGATATCCCTCATTGGCCTGGGTACGTGGTTGATGTTTGCGAGGAATGTTACGCTGTCGAAGTGGCCGTTCTCAAATGGGAAACGCGACATATCCTTTACAATATGGTCTGCCGT
>CAISVC010000013.1 GCA_903888815.1 uncultured Fibrobacterota bacterium | reverse complement strand
GCCGACAAGAAAAAACGACACGAACGCGACGCCCGTCATGCAGACGATTGAACTTTTAAAACCTGTCATACCGCACCTCCTTGGTTGAATGGTTGTGTTTTTGATCATTACCTGCTGTTGCTGCTTTCCTTCCTGTTTTTTTCACTTTTTTATTTTAAACGCCAAGTTCGCCGTTTTCACTTTTTTGATCAGAAATTCCATCATTCCCTTTTTCAGGGTGCTGTCGATCCCGCTGATTCCCTTGTCTTCAATAAAATATTCCCTGATATCCCTTACCAGTTTATCGTGCCGCTTGATGCCCAGTTCCAGGTCGTCGTATTGATAATCGTAGAACCAAAGCCGGTAATAGATCTTGAAATCCTTGAGCTTGTTATCCGCGTCGAAGTCGAAATTCACCAGCAAAAAGCCGTCGTCCTGATACACGATATGCCCGGCCATGTCCTTTGTCTGCCATTTCTGCTTAACTACAGCCCAGTACCGGTTCTGGTCGAGATTGTCGTTGAAAAGCCCCATGACCGCGGTCTTGACGCAAAACCGCCGTAGCCGCTCTTCAACCGCTTTTTTCAGTGAATTCAGCCACTCCTTCTTGTTTTGCCATTTGTATTTTATCTGCTCCCTGCCCTTTGCAGGATCATCAAGCACTTTTGCTCCCACCAGTATCGAAGGGTGGCCCTGATCTATGTAGATCGAGTCGAGCTTGGGGTAATTAAAATTGTTGAACAATTCCGGATAATAGGTGTTAAACGTCTCATAGATTTTTTCCTGTATTGCCACTTCGTTTCTTGTCGTAGCCTTCCGGGTTTCGATAACGGTTTCTTCCTGAGTTGGTGTGGGAGAAGAGCTGATGAAATGATACTGATTACGCTCTTCGGGAAATGAATCGGGCAGGAGCGACTCCCCGTCAACGAGCTTTGCCCGCGAATACCGTTTGCCGTCGCGCGAGAATACCGCTGAACCCGACTGCTCGATAATGATACCGTTGGGCGAGCCGTCAACCATGGTAATCCCATAACGCCTTGTCAAAATATCCCGTATCCATTCAACCTGCCACTTGATCGCATAGGGGTTTTTGTTTTCAAAACGGTACTCTGCGGGATAGGCAAGCAGGTTGTTGTTCTGCGTATTGTGGAAAAGATCGTCAAACTCTTTTATGATGGTGCCGCGGTACTCCATTTCCCTGAATTTTTCCGGAGTGCTGATGCGGTCGAACACCTCGCGACGGATCGCGGCCGGGCAGTCGTTTATGCCGATAGTGTATTCGTCGCTTTCAAAGATCAGCCGCGCGTCAATATCGATCACCTTGAGGTGAAAATTGACTTTCGATGAGTCATTGCCGAAAAGATGATAGTACCCGGTAAGCAGCAGTGAATCGACCTTCCGCTCGTCCATGCGGATCGGCGCATACTCGGCCCCGCCCGAAAGAACGATGGAACGGATGGTGCTGTTTTCCTCGCCGCGGAAGGGATTGAATTGCACTTCTTTGGCATAGGGCGCCAGCTTCTCCCTGAGCTTGAGCAGCACCGGATCGAGCGGCAGCATGTAGTTTTTGTCAATGTTGATGGTCGTAATGCTCAAAGGCCGTTCCGGCGAGAGCTTGAGCGCGACGGCCGTTTTTTTCGCCAGGGTGTCGAGGTCAGAGGAAAAGGAGGCGAAGCAGAGGGAAAAGGACAGGAAAACCAGCGATACCGTTTTTTTCAGCATGAAGGGGATTTCCTTTTACGTTTAAACCGAAATGTATAATTATTATTTCGTATATCCGGGTATACAATGATTGCTATGATCCATCAGACAGCCATTCCAAGGATTGCGTGTCTTTCAATTTGTTCCACCAACTGCAACAGCAGTGAGAGTTTATAATATATTTACAAAACAGTAACTTTGCAAATTACTACCTCGTGATGTTTACTTTTCTAAATTTTGTGCCCTTT
>CAISVC010000012.1 GCA_903888815.1 uncultured Fibrobacterota bacterium | reverse complement strand
TTCTGCCGATATGGGGCGAATAGATAAGCTCGTAGCCGTTTTTAAAATGTTCCTTGCGCCAGAAGTCCTCGATGACGGTGCGGAGCCTTCCGCCCTTCGGGTGCCAGAGCACGAGGCCCGGCCCGACGGATTCGTTGATCGAATAGAGATCGAGTTCTGTTCCAAGCCTGCGGTGGTCCCGTTTCTGCGCCTCTTCAAGGAACTTCAGGTGCTCGGTAAGCATCGACTCTTTGGGGAACGAAACGGCGTAGATACGCTGCAGCATTTTGTTCTTTTCGCTGCCCCGCCAGTAGGCACCCGCAATCGAGAGGACCTTGAACGCCTTGATGTAACCGGTGTCGGGTACGTGCGGGCCGCGGCAGAGGTCCTGCCACTCGCCCTGGCGGTACATGCTCGGTTTGCCTTCTATGCCCTCGAGCAATTCGAGCTTGTAAGGTTCGTTTTTCGATTCAAAATACCGCCGCGCTTCGTCAACCGAGGGTTCACTGCGCTCGATCGGCAGTTTCCGGCCCGTGATTTCCTTTGCGCGGGTTTCGATCTTTGTCACGTCTTCGGGAGAGAAGGGATGTTCAACGTCGAAATCGTAGTAAAATCCGCTGTCAATCGAAGGGCCGATGGCGATTTTCGCGGATGGAAAGAGCTCCTGCACCGCCTGCGCGAGAACGTGCGAGGAGGAGTGCCAGAACACCGATTTGCCTTCCGGTACGTCAAACGTGAGGATTTCTATGGCGTCGTTGTCATGGAGCGTTGCGGAGAGATCGGCGGGTATGCCGTTGATTTTTGAAGCAAGGGCTGCCTCGGCAAGCCTGCGTCCAATGGCGCTTGCGGCCTGGCGCGCAGTGGCGCCATCCGGGAGGTCAAGCGTTTTTCCATCAGGCAATGCTATCTTCATATAATCCGCTCTGGCCGGGGCTTTCCGTCCTTCCGGAGCACTGTTGCTATGATAAGAATGCCCCCTTCCTTTCACTGCTGTTCTATAGCTGGAATGGATCCGGGAGTAAAAAATGGGCGATACAGGATTCGAACCTGTGACCCCTACCATGTCAAGGTAGTACTCTAACCATCTGAGCTAATCGCCCGTATCCGTTACCCTGTATATATTTTTGTGCGGAAAGACACAAAAACATCGCCTTTTCCCGACAGGACAATAGGGGAATAAACGATGATTCTCAGTATAGAATACCGGATAATGATCCAACAAAATACGAAAGAGCGGAGAGGAGAGTCAACCGATGCCGGCCGCCGAAGACTTGTCAAGGCGTTGTTTTTCCGGCGCCGGGCATCGCGCGTATACCTCTGCTATTTTATCGACCTGTTTTCTGATATCATGCCGGCGCTTCGCGCGTTCGACAGCGGCAGCGCCCATGCGTTTGCGCAGATCAGCGTCCCGTACGAGTTTTTCAAGATTGGCGGACAGGGCCGGAACGTCGTGTTCCGGGCATAGAAAGCCGGTTTCACCGTTCTGCACGACCATGGGAATGTCGCAGTGGAAAGTTCCCGCAACCGGTATGCCTGCGGCCTGGGCCTCGATTACGGTCACCGGCGCGCCGCCTTCGGTGTCGCCGTCTGCGGCCGTAACGCTCGGCGCCAGAACAATATCGGTGCCGCTTAAGAGTCCCCGGTAGCGGGCGACGGGAATAAAGCCGTGGAATATGCACCTGTCAAGAAGACCGGTTTCACGAATGCGTTTCTCCGCAGGCCGGCGGTAGGGGCCGCCGCCGACCAGATCGAACCTGACGTTCCGATACCGGCCGGCGACTGAGATAAAAGCTTCGGCCGCATCGGCCGCACCTTTCTTTTCCCGGCCGAATC
Organism: uncultured Fibrobacterota bacterium; assembly: GCA_903888815.1. Classification (GTDB taxonomy): domain Bacteria; phylum Fibrobacterota; class Chitinivibrionia; order Chitinivibrionales; family Chitinispirillaceae; genus BOG-1184. The sequence goes on along the minus strand of CAISVC010000012.1, from coordinate 3,314 downwards.
CGACAAACAGGACACGGACTGTTTCCCCTCCCCGGCGTGATGGGAGGGAATTTATGGCTTCGATGTCCACGCCGATCGGTATGCAGTTGATTTTTGCGGCCGGACAGCCGAGTGTGGCGAGTTTTTCTGCCATGAAAGCGCCTTCGACAATGAAGGCCGTTCCGTAGTCGAAAAGCTCAGCGTACCGTCTCTGCCAGACCTTCCGGCGCGGAAGCTTACTTATGTCAAGACCGTAGAATGTCGTGACAAGCGGAATCCCGCTCTGCCTGACTGCGGCCAGATGGCGCCATGACTCGTAGCCGAAATGGCCGTGAATGACGTCCGGCCTGATCTCCCGGATAATGCGGGCCGTGAAACCGGTGCGATACCGGCCGCCGCGTATCCGCGCCTGCAGCAGGGAGAGACGGGCAAACAGGGAAAGCCTTTGATGGGCCGGGTATATCCGTTCCAAGGGGAATTGATCTTCATTCAGCCGGTACTGGCAGAGCACCGATGACCGGCAGCGGGAATTAAATACGATCTGGCTGTAAACCCAGTTCTCGGTGACTGGCAGAAAAGAATGGACTAAGTGAAGAATATGCATGGTAATAGTTACCCGGCCGTTATGACTCCGCGCGACCGTTGAACGTCTCTTATTTAATCCGGCATATTTGTATTGTTTCTGTCGTTGTACCGGCCTTCAGACACGCTATATAAGTGCCTTTACTGAACTGCTTGCCTGATTCGCCGGTCGCGTTCCATGCCACGTTATATGTTCCGCCCGCGGACATCCCGCGCGCCAGGGTCGCGACGCACCGCCCCCGGCTGTTAAACAGCCTGAGCTCGACCGGAACCGCATGCGCGAGCCGGGGAACCGAATAGCAAAGGGTAATGCCTTTGATTGATTGTTTTCCGGTCAGGGACAATGTCGCTGGGTTTTCGGTTATTTTTGGTTTCTTATCGAACGTCGAAGGCATATCGGCCTCATTATTGGACGGAAAAAGTGAAATCGTCGTCAGATCGGTCGCAAGCACAGCGCCGTCTGATGCGGAAAGCCTGAACGTGTACGTCCCGGGTTTCTCAATAGTGACGGCAGTCACCGGCCGCGTCGAATCGTGAAACACTATGGTTCCCGGGCTGGTCACCCTGCTCCATGCTACTGCAAGCGGATATTTCGGCCGGCCGTCATCGCGTGCGTTCCCGATAAGATAGGTCACGAGCGGGAAACTGGATATCAAAAGAAACTGATCAAGACCGGCTTCAACAAAGGGAGCACTGTTCGGCCTGCCGGCGAGAAGGCTCAGCACGGTCTGGCCGAACAACTGACCCAGTCTGACCATTCCGTCTCGGGTGTAATGGACGCCATTGGTGGGAAGCCCATGGGTATCAAAAATGCCCGCATCGGCCGCCGTATGCGATACCGCTATCTCGGCGTTCCGCACCATTTCGTTATAGATCCAGGCCTTCTGGTTATCGATCATGCCGATGATAAACGGCAGCGATGGAGCATTGAATTCCCTGCGGACATCGCTGATAAAATTCGTCAGGTTCTTCTCGTATTCCTCCGCCATGGAGATGTTCCTTGCGTCATGTTCGCCCTGCATCCATAGCATACCGGTAATTTCAGGGATATACTGTGTGTCAAGGGTCGCAAGAGCGGTTTTTACTTCGTTGATGAAGCTCAGATAATAAATCCCGACCGTGCTGCCGGAGCCGGGTGGTCGCCAGTTGACGGCGAGATCAGTGGCGCCGACTGCGTATTTGATGAGCGCGATGCGGGAGCCCGGCATCGAGTCGGCCATGGTTCTGCCGAAGGTGAGTTCCGGGCCGAAATACCCTTTAGTGTACCCGTAATTCGGACCCAGCGTTCCCCACGTATCGGCCATTGCGGCGCTTACCTGGCCGCCCGCAAAGATCATGATGCCGTTTTGCGGCTGCGCAAGAGCAGCCGGAAGGCCGCTTACCGATGCATAACCGGCCATGTTTGATTGCCCGGCGAGCAAAAACACCTTAACGGGAACAGCCGCGCTGCCATTAAACAACAAGGCAGATACGAGCGCAAGCGAAAAAGCTATACGCCGGAGCGTTGCGATAGAGGTAAAAAGCGGCATATGGATGAGGGCACGTTCTTTCACTTATTAATAATATAATATCAAAAGCCGCTTATTGCAGAAATAGAAGAAAATGTGAACAAGCTGGAAATCAGGGAGAATTGGGAAGAAAAACCGGTAGCGCTATGGGGAATCGAAACATTATTTCAAAAAACAGACAGAAATATTTTCCGGTACTTTCACTTTCCTGTGAAATCTTAATCCAGCCTGAACTTATCGTTTATTTCCTTCCTGTTCTGTTTTATGTGCGCAAGCATCAAGCCGGTAACACCTTTCCACAGATACGTTCTGAAATAAACTTTTTTGAAAGACCCGTCTTTATCTTTATACCGCAGGTTATATCTTTGAATCTTTGTTTCCGCAAAGAGTATGCACTCCTGCAAAATATCCTCGCCGAATTCACGCCTGACCGGCGGATAAAGGGTGGTTTCTATCCTGAAAATGAAGAAGCCCATTAAATGAAGCAGGAGTTTTTGCCGTGCCGGTACGTTTCCCTTCTTGGCACGGCGAATCAATCTTCTCTCTTCATCCAAAGGAAGAGGTTTGTATTTCGCGGCAATATTTTTATAATAACTGAAAGTGCTTAGCGGCAAAAGTCGTAAAAATTGTACCTATAAGAAATATCATGCCGAAAGCGCCACTTGAACGGTACGCCCTCTTTTCCTTGCCACAATAAGCGTTTCGTATCCCACCGCTTGCAATATGCTGTTGAAAAGGTCTAATCGTGGCAGAGTCCTTGATGAGCCTGTCTCTATGCGGGCGATGACCGATTGCGTGACATGCGCTTTTGCTGCAAGCTGCGCCTGTGTCAGGTGCTCTTTTTCCCGAATCTCCCTGAGCATCTTCGCCAGCTTCGCCTTTTCGACATATTCATCAACAGCTTTTTTAAATGCAGGGTCTTTTTCCCATTCCCTGATGGTCTCCATTACATTAGAACCGATATGTTTTCTGTTCATGACAATACCTCCTTCATTCTTTCAATATAGCATATTCGCTATTAGATTGCAATTGAAGATTTCAATTCTGTTTATAATTCTTTTCTTTCCGTTTCCTGATTTGCCCCGAAAAAACGGTGAAGTAAGCTTAAGGCATTCCGTGAGTTTTCGTCTTCACACCTTCGGGAAAATAGGGGTATTTTCCCGAAGGTATTTCAGGGAATTTGCATTGTAGCGGTCTAAAATAAAGAACCCCTTAAAAATGCCTTTTTCAGCAATAATAGGCAGT
>CAISVC010000011.1 GCA_903888815.1 uncultured Fibrobacterota bacterium | reverse complement strand
TTCAAAGGTTTCGAGTTGACTAAAGCCCATATGCACAAGATAATTCTTGTGCAAGATGCTTTATAATTACCTAAAACAGAAGGAAGGTGACTTATGAAATCAGCCCGGCTCCATGCAATAGCGATACTGACGGCGGGTCTTGTTTTAATGTCGGGTTTTTATTATTCGGTTCCGGCTGGTCAGGGAAACCGCTTTACGAGGACGAACCGGGTTGTGACAAGAGACACCGGCATATCCAGTACCCCTTCTCCTGTTGTCGATGATACGCCGATTAATCCGGATACTTTCAGCAATACAAAAGGCGGCATTGTTCCTAAAAATGACAAGCCCGTAAAGCCGATGCCGAAACGAAGGGTTATCCGGCGTTAATAATTAATCTGTACATCCAGTCCCGCGCTGAATAAATTCACCGGCCGCAGGGGTTTTCTCTCCAGCGCAAGATCTCCGTGGCAGTTCAAACGAAGCCAATCATTTATAAAAGCAAATGCCAGAATAGATACGACGGTCCGGTTACGGTCAAAATTTTCAAAGCGGTACTTTTTATTTTCATAGTACAGAGAATCGGCCGCGGTATCGATGACCGCTGAAAAATTATCAAACTCGTTCGAACCCGGCCCCCTGCCTTTCCAGATCTGCCGTATCGTGATCTCACTGCCGATTTTTTTTGAAAATTGACACGTGAGATCCAGGGTGAGTGCGCGTGAATGGGGTCCCAGCCCGTTGCCGATAACCCGGCCGAAATGAACAGGATAGTTGTATTCATTCGACAGGAAAGCAGAAGAGGTCGTGTACACCCACGGCTCGATCTGTACGATTTCAGCTTTAATGACAGAAGTATAGGCTGCCGGTAGTGGATTGAAAACCTTTATTCCCGCCAGGCCTCCCCATTTATCGCCCCATGAATTGTTGCGGAACGGAGCGAGAAGATTCGAAAGGTCGTCGAAAAACAACTCACCGTATGCTGTCCATCTGCTGTTTAATAATAATTTGCCGTCAAACGCCATCAAGGCATTGTCAGGAGAGCCGATATAATGCTGGCTGAAATAAAAGGGCACAAACGGCAAGAAATATATCGGATCGATTTCCTGCCGTGATGAAATGACGGCATCGGAAAACCCAAGTGACAGCCGTTGCCATGGGGAAAAGGCGATGTGTTTTGCATAGATATCCCGCTTTTCCCTGTACGTATCGCCGATCAGTTTTCCCAGCAGAAACGTGTAATTCAATTTTCCAATTGCTTTGTCAAGCTTAAGCTGCAAAAATGGTTTCCCTGCTCCTGAAAACAACAGGCCTGACGAGTCGGCATAACCCCAGGAAACACGGTCGTTGCCTGCCTTGACATCGCACCATGGAAAAGGCAGTTTCAGGTATGCCGTAAAGTCGTCATAACCCATAAAATGGCCCGGTTGACCTCTTGTTGCCATAATGCTCCTATAACTGGCACCACGGTGAGGGTCGTCGGTTTTTGTCCATTCCCGGAGCGTGCTGTATTCAGTCAAAACGGTTCCGTCGAACCAGGCCAGAAAATTATTGATCGAAGAATACAGGCGGACTCCTGCTCCTGATTTATTGTAAAATTCCGTTTCTCCGAAAATGCTGTCAATGCCGAGCGTGGTAAAGCCCTGCGGTGAATAATTGCTGTCCTGTGCATTGAAAGAGGTGAAGAAATAAGGATATGCATACGTACGGCATCCGTCAAAATTGAACTGCGCCGGTGTCGTCCGCTCAGGAGCGCCGTCAGCGTTTCTGGCGAATTGACGCAGGTAAAAATTATTGATGGACGTATCACGGCAAAGGTGCTTTTTCTCGGCATAAACGAGCAGCGAGCAGACCTGTGCTTCGGTAAACGGCCTGTTCGAAAGGCTGATATCGTTCACACGTCCCGGAAAAGGCAGCATATCAAGATAGCGATAGACCGGTTCATTGAGCGGCACGTCAAAAGACGGGGCGCGGGAAAAACCGGATAAAAACAGCCCGGATCCAGCGAGTATGATAATGATCGAACGAACGGAGACATTGATTTCGGAACAGGGGTTTTTCATTGACAGCAAAATACCTTGTTTTTACGGTTTGAAGCAATCCGCATTGACAGAAGTATTTTAAAAAAATTGAACGTACAAAACCCACAAAGTAAATTTTATTCATTAACCCATGAAACCGAAACTTGTCCTCCATGTCTGCTGCGCTCCGGATGAGGCGTATGTCGTGCATACACTCAACGCAGACCATGAGCTTGCCTGTTTTTTCTGTAATCCGAACATCAGTCCTTTTGAAGAATATGCTATCAGGCTTAAAGAAGCTCGAAAAGTTGCTGATCATTACGGCGTTTTTTTTGCTGCCGACGATTACCTGCCCGAGCTGTGGGAAAAATCGATAGCCGGCGTTGCCGGTTCTTCGGAAGGCGGCGAACGCTGCCGGCGCTGCTTTTCACTGCGGATGCGCAGGACTGCGGCTTTTTGTCAAGCAAACGGCTGGCCTTCATTCACCACGGTGATGAGCATCAGCCCGCATAAGAGCATCGCGCTTCTTAACGAGTGCGGCATCGCAGCGGCGCGCGAATCCGGTGTCCGCTATGAACCTTTCGATTTCAAAAAGAAAGACGGTTTCCTCAACAGCACTATTCTCAGCAAACAGCTCGGTCTTTACCGTCAGGATTATTGCGGGTGCCGTTTGAGCAGGGATGAGCGGGATCACAGGGGAAAAAACCGCAAAATCTAAGCGGGGCGACTGGATTTGAACCAGCGACCACCAGAACCCCATGTAGATGGTTCCTTTAAAATCTGCGAAATTCAGCCTTTTTTGTGCTTCCGAAGTGAAAAATGTATGGAATTTGTATGAAATCCGGATTAAACTGCCTTCCGTCTGAATTCCAGTATTTTTCCTTCTGGTTGCTGTTTTTGCGCAGGTGGTTGTGGGCGCTCATCAATTGCGGTGTGTAAACGATTAAGCGGTCTCTTATCATATCTCTTAACAGACCTCAAGTCTTTATGGCCGGAAAGATCGCCTACTACACACAGATCGATTTTCGCCTGACACATTTCAGTAACGAACCCGCCTCTCGTATCCCTCATCCATCCGGTTTTTCCAACTACCTTCCGCAGTTTTTTCATCCAGCGTTTCGAGTTGTTAACCAGAGATTTCCGTTTGGTATCGGCATAATACAGCCACGGTGTTCCGGTGCTCGTTTTACTGATTAACCCTGTATCACCCGGACGGTGCCTAAGAGTTATTTGCCCCCAAGCTCGTTTCGACAAAGGAATTGTTTCCGCATCTTTTGTTTTTGAGATTGAGGCGGGGACATTTATCTCCTGGCGTTCCCAGTTGAGGTATTCTAATCTGTAAAGCGCAACCTCCAAAGGTCTTCGCCCGGTTTCCCAAAGAAGCAGATAGTAAAAGGCAAATTCGTCATTGATGCTTAGTAACGCCTCGTAATTTCTCTCAAACATCTCCGGCGTTAAAAGATCAGTGCGTTCCGTATCGCCTTTTAGCTTCTTTACGTCTTTACTGGGGTTATAGTTCAGCAGGAAACGCTTGTCCGTTTCCTTTCCCGCGTGCCGGTAAACCCTGCCCAAATAATACAGACGCTTGTTGATGCAGTTGGTTTTTACCCCTACTTCTTTCATTGCATTGATCCATTTGCGGACATCTTCGACATTAATTTCATCGTAAAACTTTTTGCCGAATTCACGCAAAGACCAGACAATGTGGTGCCACTCTGAATAAGCACATTGTAAAAATTTAAACTCGTGGTACCAGAACCGAGCAACCAGACGCCAATATTTTGGCCGATAAGGTGCTGTGCTCTCGAATTTGTCAAAGAACCGTCCGGTCCGGATTTCGGCCAGCATTCGTTCGCCAAGCCGTTCACACCGTGCTTTATCTGTCGGCGATCCGGTAGTACGGATTTTCAACGGATAAGCAGGCGGTTTTCCCGCAACCGGAAACCTGCTCCACAAAGAATTACCCCGCCAGTAAAGATAACGCATAAAGCGCTCCTCTCTGACGGGTATTACCGCAATGTCCGGAAGATACTAGCATCACCGTCTGTCCTTCAAGAATTTTCCGTCTTTTTCCAAGTAATATTTGAGCTGTCTCAGGTTAAACATACCCCGGCCTAAATAAATACCCGGCCTGAAATCCCCGTGGCTTGCCCACCGGGTTACCGTGGGGTAAGATTTTCCCGTCCATTGAACAAGATCGCGGTATGTTCCGATTTCTGGCAGGCTGACCGAATCCGTAGACAGCGGTGTTGTCGCATCTGTGCTCATATAAAATGATAAGCACGAGAGCGACCGGATTAAACATAAAAATGCAATTGTGTGCGGTTAAATTTGGTGGCGGGTGGCGTATGTATAACGCGCTGTTGAACTTAGGGGTATCAAAAAAACTTTCCGGAAAGTAAATAATATTTTACAACTTTTTTGTTTTTTTTGTGATATATTATACCCTATAGCATAACCCTGTTCACCGGGGGGTGTAGCTTACCCCCCACCTCTTTTTCAGGGGAGGGTGTTCAGGGTCAGTTCAATGAACAGGGGATCATTCCCCAAGAGACATTTTAACATTGTTTGTCCAGGGCTGTATTAGAGGCGTCCAGCCATAATCTGCCCGGCCCGCCAGTTCTGTCATAAGTAGCGCGAGGCCGTACATTACCCGGACGAGAGAAGGACACGGGTTTTTGTATGGCCATTTTTATGCACAATACCCTCCGGGCTTGTTTTCAGGCCGTCCGGAGCCACCTACAAGCCTCTTTAACCCTTCCGGGCACCTTCACATTACCCTGTCATTGTTTCTTGCCCCTGTGGGGCATTCTATAAGTTCCATTCCGGAATCGGACCACAACTTTTCGGCCCAGCCAGCGTCGTCCAACTCTGTAGTAATTCCTTCGGCTGTTAAACTCTTGTTTTCTTTTCTAGCTTCCGAGCGCTTTACAGTTAGTTCATTGACTCTGGTTGGTTTTAGGTTTTTAAACACACGCGACAAAACGCGGGTGAATATTCCCGGTAATAACTTTAGTGATAACCCCCGAAGGGAAGGTGAAATAACTGCCTATATATAAGAACCCGTGAATATGCATTCAATGAATACTTATTATGAATATTATTAGTGAAGGTTTTCATATTCTGTGTGTTTGTTATGCTTTACTTTTTGAAGAAGGAATAAGGGGGTTTAGGGGGAAAAGGGGAACAGGTTTCTTAATCGGATGAACAGGAGGTGCTATGTCAAGTTATCACGCATATTTAGCCGGAGTAAGGTTTCAGGACGGTAAAATTCAGGTGCTATTCAGTATTCCTCATTCGTCCGGGGAATGGTTCAATCGGATTGAGGACGCACCGGCGATTGTATCAAATGTAATGTATCGTCTCAAAGTGTCGGATAACAATGACCGGAAATTCGTCGCGTTCTTACTTGCTGATAAATTGTCTAAGTTACCGGCCAGGCCGGTCTATCAGATTATTCAGACGAAGAAGTATGAACACGATAGACCTTATGTGAAATATATCGGTACAAAAATGCCCAACGGCATACCGTTTGACCCTTCCCGCGCGACCTGGAAGCGTCAGGAAGTCAAACATAATGTGTCCGTGGAGGAGGTCAAGGCTTATCTGCGGTCACAGTTTGACATCGACACCGTATTGTCGCAGGCGGTCAAATTCAAGACGCTTGAAGAGCTTCCCGGTGGTTTCTTGCCGTGCAGTCCCTTTACCGTGGAATATAGTGAGAAGATACGGGTTATATTCGGGACTATTAATATCGCGTTGCCGGTTGATGTATTGAAGTCGGTGTTCAAATTATCGGACGAACAGCTTGAGGGATTAAAGCGAGCGTTGATTACACCATCAGGCAATCGTCAGAGCCTGATGGTGTAAAAAAAGCAGGTATTGCAATATTGGTTGCAAATGGCAGAACGGTTAAATTGGTTGATATATAAACGCCGGTAGAGCACCACTGGACGGGCGCGGTTAACCACACGACAGCGCGGTCTAAGCTCCTCGCCGGTGTTTATTGATTAAGGTCAGTTGGTTCGGAAAAGTTGGAACTATGGCACTAGATGGGTACCTATCTTCCACCATCGGTCAAGGGATAGTCGCCTCCGAATCAACTGTTGTAAAGAGTAAAAGGGCTTTAAAAACGCACAAAAGTGCCAATGGTACTTTTTGTCTCAGAAATGGAGGGCTTTTTATAGGGAAAATTCATTTTAAAAGCATAATAGCCGGATTGGGTCGTTTGTCTATGTGGAAATCTGTCGTATAGCAAGTGCTACCACTTTAATCTGATCTGCAACACTTCTCAACCTTTTCCGGCTCGGGTTTCGCCAGAATCGTTTAAAACCAGGAATATGAAGGTAATTTTTTGGCGCTAAGC
>CAISVC010000010.1 GCA_903888815.1 uncultured Fibrobacterota bacterium | reverse complement strand
CCGCGGCCTGCCAGGTACCAGCGTGAGGACAAACCGCAAATCCCGCAATATGCTGTCCGATGTCTATCTGGGCCGGGTTTGTTCCCTGCCAGTTGCCGGATGCGCCTACCTGAACTGACAGCGTGAGCCGCAACACATTGCTGGCCGGCTTGTCCCATGCGTACCGGCAATCACTTAGTACTGCGACGCCGTTATTGGCGCCGGAAATATCGGCCCAGTTTATGGCAGGAACTTCGTACAGGTTAGATGTGTTGTTACCTCTCTGAATTGTGCCGATAGGAAGATCGTATGTCGCATTCGCATTCGAGGCGACAAAAGGGAACCTCGCCTTCAGCATGCTGGAATTAGTATTGTAGTTGATGGTGTTTTTAACCTCGATGATCTTTCCTGCATCGCCGGCTGCAAGCGAAATGTCCTGCTGGAATGTAGATCCGTTTCCAGAACGTGAAACACGCAGAGTAACACGCGCCTTACCGTTCTCAACAACGCTTATTCCTGTTACGGTACTGACAATGGCCATTTGCGAGGTCATGGTAGTATAAGGACACTCCCACGCATCACCGGCGTCGTTCATTATCTGAAGCTGGATCGGAGCGCTCAGGATCTCCGCATTGCCCTGCGATTTATCAATAATGCTGGAAATATCACCGCTGCCATTGACTGTTACCGTGTAATAATTATTGCTGATCTGCGTAGTGGAAACCGCGAGGCCTGTAGTAAGCGCACTTGGCGTGGTCGAAGTCCGCACGTCGTAAACCGAAAAACCGGCAGACGGCACCTTGGCAATAAAAATTATCTTCATCGGCGTAGCAACGGCATCGACGATCTGGGACGGTACTTCTATACCATCCGGTCCGTAAACCGCAATGTATGCGGGTTTCGCCCCGGCAGGCGTGTAATCCACGGCAACAACATCTTCGCGTTCGAAACCGAGCGAATTATACACTACGACCGGCACACCCTGCACGCCATTGGTTATAAGTCCGCCTGCGACGCCGTTTATTGCGGCATTCTGAATATTTGTAAACGTTGTGATTGCAGCGTTTTCATCCGGTATCGTATAGCCCGTATATGCCGGCCAGGTGCATGTGCCGCCAAGATCGTCATGAAACTGGTGCCAAAGGAACTGTATCCATGCGTTACGGATGGCCACCGTCGGATAGGTGACAGCACCGTAAAGATCGGCCACCGCAGATGCGGCTTCGGCCGAATATGCAAGAAGCTCGTTTCTTTTGTTCAGCGTCTTGATTTCGCCTCGCGAAGTGTATCCGCCCGCTCCATGAGAACGGGTGATAAATTCCCCTTTATACGTTACCAACCTGTTTTTGTAAGGAAGAACTTCCTTGAAAATAGAATCGCCGGGCAGTATCACGACTTTGGTAGCGGCAGTAGCGTTTTGATTGATGGCAGCTTCCATGCTTTGCACATTAGCTTCCGTGCAACCACGGGTGCCGCAGCAGCAACCCCCGCCATGGTCACCGTTACCCATATAGCTTATATTGCAACGCACTCCGGTTGTATTATACAATGTAGTGATTCTGTCGTTGTTCATACTCCAGGAACCCACGTAGGTATGCGGATCAACCACAGCAATAATACTCTTGTCGTCCGGTCCTGCCCACACTCCCATGTCGAAGGGTTTTATTGGTCTCGATCCGCATGATGGCTGAGCCAGCCATTCGCAGTAGATTTTCTGCGATGAAAACCCGATGATGCCGCAATGATAGGCAACGGTAGGCAGCCAAAAACCATAACCGAAGTTATCGGGCAGGAGAAGATCGTATGCTTTCATACCGAACTCTGTCTGAAAAAAAATGTTGGCGTAATAGATCTGACGAACAATGGATTCGAAATTTACAACGTTAAAATCTCCTGAAGCGACCAGTGCGGACGGATGCCAGTTTTTCAGCGCGACATACTTTTTAATGCTGTCGTACAGCGCAGGGTGAGTGGATTTCAGTGATTGATAACCATAAGACCCTTCGAAATTGATTACGTAGTTCGGATATTTTTGAAAAAGATACACGTTGCAGTTAACGGTATTCGGCAGGTCAGTGTCGCGCGCCGTTGGCCATGTCCAGTCCATCTGCAGATCCAGATGAGACGTGGTCATGACATACTGAACCTGCGTGGTGGTAAGATCGTACGCAGCAAGAGCGACGCCCGATATTGCTCCGATTAACAGAACAAAGCATTTAATGTTAGCCGTTGTTTTCATACTTCCCTTCTTTTAATGGTTATGCACAGGTATGCTTGAAAGCAGCGTTTATCTCCTTATCGCCGTACGCAGCGGATCCCCAAAGTGTAGCTCGTCGTATTCGGATCGCGACCGAACCGGGTCGCAGAGAACATTGGGTAGCCGGCAGGCCAACCGCTGATCGGGTCATAGGCGCCTCCGCGACAAACACGTTGGGGAAAGTCAACCGAATCAGGGCCTGTCGGATCAGGTTGAACAATCGTACTATCGGGGTAATTTCCAACCGCATACCAATCATGGCACCACTCCATCACATTCCCGTTCATGTCGTAAAGGCGGAATGCATTCGGGGTTGTGGTCGCGATAACATGCGACGAATCCCCGCTGTTATCCTGGTTCCAACAATATTTGCCATCCAAGGTATCGCCCCAGAAATACCTGCTTTTAGTTCCTGCCCGGCAGGCATATTCCCACTCGGCTTCTGTGGGAAGCCGGTAACCATTCTTTGGAAAATTAATCTTCAGATCCAGGAGTCCATGACAGTGCGCCCACATCGTATCAACTGCAGAGTAACTGTACACCGAGTCCAGTGCATCCCGTTTGCTCCGTGCATTGCAGAAAAGCACTGCATCAAACCACGTCACCATCTCCACCGGATAATAGTCCTGTCCCCTGTGGTTCGACGGATTCGTTTTCATGAGCGATTGATATTCGGCCTGGGTGACTTCGCTACTGTCCATATAAAACGAGGAAACTGTTACCTGATGCACGGGCGCGGCATCACAACCGCTGACCAGGCTGTCCTGCCCCATCATAAACGTTCCGCCGGTGATATAATACTGCATGAGCTTTTTGATATGGGCGGGGGTGGGTGCACTGGTCGGGTTATTGCATGCGAAAAAGAGCGCTATTGCGAAAAGTGTGCCTGACAAAGCGATGTTTTTCATTTTTCTATCCCTGGCTCCGAAATGGCACCGATTGTAACCGCAGATTGCCGTCCGCTCTGTATTCTCAAAAAAACAATGTTGGTTGACAGATGATTTACCGACAGATACATTCCCGATTGTTCAATAGTAAATGGAATTGCCCGCCCTGCAATATCGTACATTGTCACCTGTGCATTTGAGCGCAGGTGTTCAGGCAGTTTGATTATTGTTCTGCCATCACCTCCGGCAATGCATTGCACGCTGATGTTCTTGTTGCTCTGCGCTGTGTTGCTGTTCTTTTGAGAATTGATGGCCACCGGTGTCGGTGTTGGCCCGGCAAAAGTATAATGGAACCAATCAATGTCCACATAGCCGCTTTCAGTAGTGTTGTTATAACAGTACATGCCGAGCCTGTCGCCGCGGTAGTTGCCCCACCCAAGCGCATAGGTTCCTCCAAGCTGAGTAAAGGTCGTGCTGTCCAGGCTGTATTCGCAGGTGCTGTTTGCCTGCCTGCTCATTTTCGACCTCAGCCAGATAAAGATCTGCGCAGCGGACACCTGGGGGCCATTGGTGACGGTCCCATTGTTATTATATTTCAGACTTCTTACTCCGGCTGTTTGCACAATGCCAATAGTGGCATAGTTGCTGCCTCCGTTGAAATGGCAAAGCCCTGCTTCCTGTCCGTCAACCATTTTCGAAATATCCATTTTAACACAGGCGATCCCGGTATCGGTGCGCATGTACCGCTGCGAAATGGTATTTCCTGCAGTAAAAAAAGCACCTGTCGTGAGAGGCCTGAACGCCGACAACCGCAGAAAACCGGATCTGGCGCTCAATGACCACTTATCGGCCCGCGGCTGGTAAAACCACTCCCATTGGGGTTGCAGCGTTGAACTGGAGAATTCATCACTGGACTGAGGAATCGTTATCGGACAGCCTGCTATCGGTTTTTGCCTACCCCACACCATTTCTCCGATTCCGTCGCCATCATTATCTATTCCGATGATCGGCCAGCCGTTTACCCAGTTTACCGGCAACAAACATGCTGTGCGTCCATCCGGCACACCGCCTGTACCCTGGTGGGTAACAAACCACCATCCCCCCACGCGGTCCTGCACTAATCCACCTTGGTTCGGTTCCCTGTCTGAGCCGTTTGAGTGTATCAGTTCTTTTCTTTCGGTATAGGGGCCGTAAATATTCGTCGAGCGCTCCATCATCACCACCCTGCCTTCGGGCGAGGGATGGCCGGTTTCGCTGTAATAGTGGTAGTAATATCCGTTTATTTTGTAAAGCTTATTGGCCTCGCTGCCCGAAGATTGATGAATGATCGAATCTGTGGCCGAGAGCAGCCTCTTCCCGTCCGCGCTCATCTTGCAGAGGTGAATGTTATAGGAATTGCTGAAATTGGAAAGTACCAGATACCCCTGGCCGTTGTCGTCCCAGAACGGGCAGCAATCGTCCCACCCGGCCGCCGGGAAGTTGGTGCTGGTGTCCGAGAGTACCCTTGTCAAGGGGTCCCACGGCCCGGCCGCGTTGACGGCGGTACTCATGAAACAGCCCTCGTCCGGCGTGCAGAAATAGACCCGGAACTTTCCCTGGTAATGCCGTATGGAACCGGCCCAGATGCCGCGCCCGCTGCGGCCCATGATCGTGTAATTCAACCTCGGGCCGATAAGGGTCAAACTGTCGGTTACATGCCCCAGTATCGTCCAGTTTACCAGGTCTTTCGACTGTAAAATTATCACTCCGGGCGAAAACTGAAAAGTTGACGAAATGGCATAATAGACGCTGTCGACCTGTATGACATCGATATCGCTGTAATCGCCGGGGAGAATCGGGTTCTTGTAAGTCCCGTCACCCTGGTCGCCCCATGCGCCGAGATTACCGACGTCAGCCGGAACCCGAACCAGCGCCATAAGGGCCATGAGACATCCTAAACAGAATGGCCGCTGGAACGAGCTGTTCACCATATAGTCCTACTTTAAAGAGTAGTTACTATCTGCCAAGCAAAACCTTCTGCTAACGGGTACCCTGTTCAGATCGCATCCGCGCTCACCCGCACCGTTTTCCTGGCGACGCTGCAAAAGCCGGCGTTTTTTTCGCCGGGTCGAATTTATTTGTCTACTTTGACCCGAACGATATAAACGCCATCGGCCGCGCCGAACTCTTCATGCAAGTCAATGGTCCCTTTGTCGACCTGTTTTTGTCCTACGAGATGCCCGCCAAGGTCATAGAGGGCAACCGTTCTGCGCTTGTCCGCAATCGAGGGGCCGATATTGACCCGGCCAATCGCGGTCCTTATCATCGTTTCAGGGCCCTGGAGCGTGCGTTTTAATTCCGGCTTGCTGACCGCGGTCGTGCCCCTGGGGCCTCCAACAGACAAATCGCAGATGACCGCTGAAGTACCGCCGTTTACCGCCACTGCTTCGAGCCGTATATAGCGCGCGGTCTGCGGGGCAAAGGAGACCCGCTTTATCGTCGAATCCGGCGCCCAAGTGCCGAAGGTACCGCCTCCTATCGCCGTGCCTGTAGTGATTTGGGTAAATGTCGTTCCATTGGTACTTACATATATCCGGTACGACGTAATATTGCCCGTGGTGTTCGCGAGTCTTCTCGGCAGATAAAAAAGATAGGTGATGTTGCTGTAAGATTTGCCAAAGTCAAGCGTTACCGACTGCGGCAAAGCGCCGGTCGACTGCCAGAGCGTCTGTACACCCGCGGTAACGATCCTGTCCAGGACACCGTCGATCGCATTCAAAGCGGTCCCGCTCGTCGCGGTTACCGAAACAGGCGTAATCGGCGACTCGATCATGGGAGGCTGCTGTGGCAGCGGCGGCCGCGAAAGATTGGGACTCCATGCCGCTCCGACCGCCGTAAGCCTGTTGACGATTGCCGTATCCATGAGTCCTTGCCTGTTGGGCGGACAGTTGAGCTGGTAGTTACAGTAGAGCGGATTGAGCGCATTCAGATGGGTGGTCACGATATTGGCAACTGACTTCAGTGTGCTGCCGCTCGTCGCACTGTTGTCCCAGAACCAGTTACCGGAAATCGATGAGGCCTGGACCGCGGCATTGGTATTTCCGGGCGGGATCCAGTTCGTACCGTCCTCTTCGATAAAGACCGCATCGGATTCCCACGGTAGCGACATGCCGTTGGTTTCTACAATAAGGCAATTGGGTTGCAGGGCCTTGATCGTGTCCCGTATCTCCTGCCACGGATTGGCCCAGTGCCCGGTAGCCCAGGCGTAACCGTCGAACCAGAATATCGGAATTTCGCCGTAACCGGTGAGCAACTCGGTTATCTGCCCCAGAATAAAAGTCCGGATGGCCGGAGTCCATCTGGTTGTAGAACTGCGTGGTACGCCATTGGCGACATCAAACATGGACATGTATAATCCAGGCCAGAGGCCTGCTGCCCGGAAAGCGTCGGTATACGATTTTACGACGTCCATGGTCGATTGAGAACTTTGCACGATGGTATACACCGATTGGCCGTTCGGCGGGGTCTGCTTGGAGGGCCAGATGGTGAATCCGTCATGGTGCTTGGCCGTCAAAACGCCATAGGTCATCTTCGCGGCTTTAGCTGCCGCAGCCCACTGGGCGCAATCCAGGTTCGTTGGATTGAACAGCAACGGATTGACGCGGTTATTCGCCCAGCCGGGAGAATAGGTGTTCATGTTAAAATGGATGACCATGCCGAAACGTTTGTCTACGTAACGCCGCTGCAGCGAATCAAGCGTGAACGTCTGGGCAGACGCGGCCGTTGCTGACAACAGCAACCATACCATGACTGTCGCAGAACAGAAGACAAGATTGAACATACCATCTGGCTTTTTGTGAAACATACGTCCCCCCTTCAAAAAACGGTTGATTCGAAAACGTTTTTTAATACTCGCCCTGAACCTAATTGTATTAGTGTACTATTACACATGTCGTACTACCCCCATTTTCATTAAATATAATACTTTTTTTAAATTTGCCACAACTATATAGTAACCAGCAACGAAAACGACCTCGCCGCAACCGGGGCCGTTGTTTTCAATCCATGGAAAATATAAAACGCTGTCTTCAGTTGAAGAAATTCGAGATGTATCTCCTGACAATAGCGCTGTCGCCCGTGGAACAGGAGCGCCGTATACGCGGCATGCCGGCCGTGGTATCGATGCTCGTATGCAGCCAGCTCCCTTTTCTGAAGCGGCCGATCTTGATTTTGGCCGTTGCATTATACTGGCCGATGCCGGCCGGAGCAAAGGAAAAATATTCGCTCGAATCCTTCTGAAAAACAAGGCTGTCGACCTATTCCGTAATTGCCTATGAGGGGATATGTCATGGTTACAATCTGTCCCTTGTAGGACGGATCTGTAATTATCTCCTGATATCCGGTCATCCCCGTATTGAAGACAACTTCCCCCAGTG
>CAISVC010000009.1 GCA_903888815.1 uncultured Fibrobacterota bacterium | reverse complement strand
GAGAAGGGCAGGCTGCTCTGCGGATTCGGCGACCGTAAACCGGTCATCATGGTGATCGGCGGGAGCCAGGGAGCCCTGGCGATCAATGCATGTGTGCGCGAAGCGCTTGACAAACTGCTTCTTGATTTCAACATTTGCCATATTTGCGGCAAGGGGAATAAAGCCGAAAACCGTTCCCGTTCTTCGTCCGCCACCGGCGGCCCTATAAGGCCTTTAGGCGGTTATACGCAGTTTGAATACGTCAATGAAGAGCTTGCCGACCTGTTCGCGCTTTCCGACGTCGTGATCTCCCGCGCCGGCGCGACAACGCTCTTCGAGTTTCTTGCTATAAAAAAACCCGCACTGCTTATACCGCTTCCCTTGGGTGCAAGCCGCGGCGACCAGATCCTCAATGCCGCGTCTTTTGAAAAACAGGGATGGAGCCGCGTGCTGCCGCAGGAGAAGATGACGCCGGAATCCCTCGCACAAAATATCCGTGAAGTCTATAAAAACCGCGCAGCAATGGCTGCTGCCATGAAAGCGACAGCTCCCGCAAATGGAACGGAAAAAATCATTGAGATTATTGAGGGAATCGTCCTAAAACGCGACTGATACATTAATTTCTTTTCCCCACGATTATTCCTTTCCCTTTTCCCTCACGACCCGTGTCTCGAGTGTAAATGAAACGAGCGACGGCGACTGGGGCACCATTAGTGGAATGATGGTCGGCGCGGAGCGCCAGAGCTGGCCCGGAGCGGGCTGGAAGCTGCTTTTGCAAATCAGAAGATGCATACCGGGTGTGGCCAGGATAAAGGTGCTGCTTTCCGGGTATACGGTGAAGGAAGTGCGGCGGTCGGCAACCGTATCAATAAGGGTCACGTCGTAAATGTAGCTTGTCAGCGCTGAAATTTTCAAAAACGAAATGTTTTTGCCGTAGCACGAGGCGGCAAGGCTTCGGTGGCTGGAATCCGGCTTTATACCGGCCGCAAAAAAAGCGCTGTTCCAGAGAGCGGCATACTGCTGCTCGGCGGAGATTTTTTTCCTGGAGTCGTTGCTGGTAAAATTATTCTCATGAATGCGGGCGGCATTGCGGTTTGCGGCATCGAGCAGGGCATTCCTCCGGGCGCGATCGACACCTGCCGCAGAGGTGCCGGAAAGCCGTGCCGCATAGCGCTCCATTTCTTTTTTCCATGCGGCCTGGGAAAAAACCTTTGAATGGTTGACATCAGGTACGTCGACGGCTGGTATAAGCTTGTTGAGCGCATCGGTATACTGCGCTGCCGCTTCCTTGTAATCGCCTTTGAACTCGGCAGATGCAGCGTTTGTCGCCTTTGCCGTGACCCGGAGCTTGAACGCGACCGCAACGCCGGCCGCAATGACGGCCAGAACAACGACCAGAATGATGAGGTTTTTCATACATAACGTCCTTTCTTGTTAAGAGTTCTAATGTCATAGACAAATTATGTTCGGTATTTTTCCGAAGCAACGTTAAAAATATCTGGCCTTTCAGGATTACGGTGCTATAATCTTTTGACCCGCTTCCCCAGGAAAAACTATTTTAAGGAAATATCTCTATTAAACGGTAACCTATGCCATCTTTCAGTTCACCCTTCGGGTACCCGAATGTTCTCGGCATG
>CAISVC010000008.1 GCA_903888815.1 uncultured Fibrobacterota bacterium | reverse complement strand
CGGCGCGCAGGTTGTTCAGCGCCTGGCTCTCCTCTTTACCGGTGATATAATGCAGTTCGTTGAAACCGAACGGATTATCGGCATGGTTGAGAAACGCCTGCTTTGTCTCTTCGTCAAAACATTCCTGGTGCGCGCGGAAAATGACCGTGGCATTCACGGCCATGGGGCTGTCGACATATAGGGGAATTTCCGGTATCCGCTTCTGATCGTGCAGCAGATGGATGAAAAAGATCATTTCCTGCGTGCGCTCGACTGCAAATGCAGGTACGATTATTTTTCCACCACGTCCGGCAGTGCGGTTGATGGTATCGGCGAGCAGTTCCATGGTTTTGTCCATGGATTCATGAAGGCGGTTGCCATAGGTGCTTTCCATGACCATGTAGTCGACCGGCGGCAGGCCTTCGGGGTCGCGGATGATGGGCAGACCTTTGCGTCCCAGATCGCCGCTGAAACCGATCCGGAGGTTTCGTCCGTTTTGCCCCGCCTCTACGAGCGCCATCGCGGAACCGAGTATATGCCCCGCATCGTAGAAGGTCACCTGCATGTTTTCTGCAGGCTTGAACGGGCGGTGATAGGATACCGGCGTAAAACGTCCGAGGCATTTCCGTACGTCATTGTCCGAATACAGGGGTTCTTTTATAATCAGTCCGCCTTGCTGTTTCGCTCTTTTTCTGAGATACTCAAGGTCTTTGTTTTGAATATGGGCTGAATCCATGAGGATGAGATTGGCAAGGTCCCGCGTGGCAGGCGTGGAATAGATGTTCCGGCCGTATCCCCGCGACACGAGCAGGGGCAGCAGGCCGGAATGATCGTAATGCGCGTGGGTCAGCACTACCGCGTCAACCGCAGAATGATCGAACGGCCACTGCCGGTTCTTCCGGTCCGTCTCTTCCCGCCGGCCCTGGAACGCGCCGCAGTCGACCATGAGCGTCTTCCCGTTTACCGTCAAAAAATGCTTTGAGCCGGTCACTTCCTCGACCCCGCCCCAGGAAAAAAGTTCAGCGTTCATGGTTGCTCCTGTTGTCTGTGAAATGTTTTAAGAAAAAAAACACCGCTCCGGAATGGTCTGTGCCGGATATTTTCCTCCGGCCAGCCCTAACTCGCCTGCCTTCGGCAGTCTCAGACACCTGCTGGGGGCAGGCCGCCTCCGGAAAACACCCGGCGCAAACCATTCCATTTCTGATTTAATCTTTTTTCTATTCCCCCTCTTTTTTTCGATCTCTATTTCTTTTATTCTTTATTTTTCATTCTACAATCTTCATTCGTCATTTGTAATTTATTATTTATTCACTCCCCAATCACCTGCACGAACACTTTCCGCGAGCGCGGCCGGTTGTCGTGGTCGATGACCACGATCTGCTGCCAGGTGCCGAGCTCGAGCTTCCCGTCAGTAAACGGCACCGTGATTCCCGGCCCCATGATGGTTGCCCTGATGTGCGAAAACCCGTTGTCGTCGCCCCAGGTCTCGGAGTGGCGCGAGCGCATGGTGCGCGGCGCGATCTGCTCAAGCCGCTCGCGTACGTCCTCGACCAGCGCCGGCTCGTACTCCACGGTGGAGACCGACGCCGTGGAACCGACCACGAACACGGTCACGATGCCGCTTTTGATTTTCGATTCGAACACGATTCCCTCTACCTCGCCAGTGATGTCCCTGATGTCCGAAAACCCCTGCGTCGATACGGTAATTGCTTTTCCGAAGACCATACAAATTCCTTTCCCCTCCAGCTCCCGGAGATAGCGCTTGATCGGTAGGTGACAAAGTAATAAAAAATACGTTTAACGTTAGACGTCAGATGTCAGATATTATCATAACATCTACTTGCCTGTACTGCTACTGCTTAACAGCAATCGGCTGCGCCGTTCTTTGCATAACACTGTTATCCAAATAAGGCCTTTAGTCGGCCGGACTGCGCGCAGGTACCATCCCCGGTTTGTTCAGCACGTGCGTGTAGATCATGGTCGTCGCAACGTCGGAATGGCCAAGGAGCTCCTGCACGGTGCGGATGTCGCTGCCGCTCTGCAGAAGCGCGGTCGCGAACGAGTGACGGAGCGTGTGGCAGCTCACCCGCTTGGTTATATCTGCCTTGAAAGCAGCCTCTTTTATCCGCCGCTGCAGGACATCAGGGTCAACATGGTGGCGCCGGACAGTATGGCTCCGCGGGTCCACGGAAAGCCGCTGCGCCGGGAACACGTACTGCCAGATCCACTCTTTTCCCGCATTGGGATATTTCCGTTCAAGACCGGGCCAGATATAAACGCCTTCGGTATCATGCGCACTGTCTTCTTCATATTTTTTTTTCGTTCTTTCAATCTGTTCCCTGAGCGGCCCAGCGAACCGTTCCGGCAGCATGGTTACCCGGTCTTTTGCACCTTTCCCGTTGCGTACGGTGATCTGCCCGGTTTCGAAGTCAATGTCCTGAATGCGGAGCTGCATGCACTCCATGACGCGCAGTCCGCTGCCCCAGAGCAGTCCGGCCATGACAAGGAATTCGCCGTCAAGCCTGTCAAGCAGCCGGCTTATCTCATTTTTAGTCAGGACCGTGGGCACGCGCACCGGTTTTTTTGCCCGGACAAAATCGGAAAAATCGCCCGGCTCTTTTTTCATCACCTGAGTAAAGAGAAAGACTATAGCATTAAGCGCCTGGTTCTGCGTTGTGGCCGCGACGTTCCGCTCCCCGGCCAGGAATTCCAGATAGGTCCTGATGTGCTGTGCTGCAAGCTGCGCAGGATCTTTAAGGCCGTGAAATGAGATGAACCGCCTGATCCAGGTCACATAGGCATCTTCGGTACGCATCGAATAGTGGCGCACCCGGCATTCCGCTTCCACACGCCGGATAAGCTCACCGTGCAGTTTCTCAAGCTCTTCCGGATTTTTTATGGAATCTTTGAACGGCTCCTGCGGGCAAAACCCGGAAGCCGGAGGAGTGATCTTCAAGTGGTCATCATAGAGTATTTCAAGCGCATGCTGCGCCTGTCCTCTCTGCCACTCCTCGACGCGTCCGTCGTTCTCTAAATCGGCCAGAAACGCCTTGATCATGTCGAGCGAAGCCTGCATGACCGGCACCCCGTTTAAAAACCTTTCAAACCTCTTTGCCCATGCGACGTAAAAATTGCTTTTCTTTTCGGGAATACATAGATTTACTAACGTGGTTTTGTACTCTGTCCAGAATCCGTTATTGGAAGGCGAGTTCATTTTTTATATGTCCTTGTTAAAAAAGATGATGGAATATAATATAGGAACAATTCAGGAGCAGCCTTCAAGAATCGAAAAAAGGAATTGTTCGGGATTGAAGGAGGGTAAAAACTGTTTCATTTTGAATCATTCGGGCTCGCCAGACGGCATATTGAATATACACCCAAACGGCATATTGAATACGTACCCATCGGTCATATCCATTACGCCCGATGCGTACTAATACATGTTATGGCCTTAAATTTAATTAACAATTAAGAATTAAAGGCATGAAAGTCAACGTCAAAAGATTACTGGGTTAAGGCATTAATGAAAATACCGAAAAGATTAATACAAGACTACAGAATTAAAACAATTGACAAAGAATACAGAGAAGAATATTTAATTAATCTACAAAAGAAAAATAATTGGACAGCAACTCCAATATTTTGGTTAATCTTAATTGGAACAGTTGCCGCAGTGGTTTCAACCGTGTGGGTGATATTTAAAAATAACTAAATAAAGAAATACTAAATTAATAACCATATAAATAAAACTGAGGAAAAATATAATGCAGGGGGAAATAGCAACTCTTTTGAACACCCTGAAGATATTTGATACGGCCATAACAAGGGGATCGAGCGACTTGCCTCGAAACCAGTTTGATAGATGACCCCGAATACCGGAGGAGCTCGGCAAGTGGCTCATCCCGACGTTATTTTGCAACATGGCCATTAAAATACGGCTGCCGAAGAACAATTAGCAGCGCCCCGAAGAATAAGAAGCCGCATAAATGCGGCTAATACCTATTCAAAATTAAATTTAAGAAAATTAAAAATAATATTGCAAACATGTTAACCCGTATGTTAACTTTATAAGGACATGAGAAACATCAATTTTTATATAACAGAATCAGGCTCAAACCCAGTTCAAGACTTTCTTGATGATCTTTCAGACAAACAAGTCGAAAAAATACTCTGGGTTTTAAGATTAATAAAAGAGATGGAAAGAGTACCAACGGTATATTTTAAAAAATTGGTAAATACCGATCATATTTGGGAGGCACGTGTAACGATAGCTGGCGACATATTCCGACTTCTTGGATTCATGGCGGACCATTCAACAGTAATAATTACCAATGGATTTCAGAAAAAAAGTCAAGAAACACCACGATCAGAAATAGAACTATCCGAAAACAGAAAACGAGACTATAACAGAAGGAGGTAAAAGTATGGACGATCTTGAAAGATATATTGAAAAACGAAAAAAACGCAGTCCTGCCTTTGCTCGATCTTTTGAGCGTGGATATCATGATTTTAAGATCGGAGCAATATTAAAACTTGCTCGGGAAGAATCGGGCTTGACCCAAACCGATGTTGCACGAAAATTAAACACAAAGAAAACGGCAATATCGAGAATTGAAAATCATGCAGAGGATATAAAACTATCGACAATAGGACGATTTGCACATGCAGTGGGGAAAGAATTAAAACTACAAGTCATATAATTAAACCACCGGAGCAGTTCCATGCTCCGGTGGAAAACACATTGGGGCGCTGTTAAAAAACGGCTGCCGTATATAATAAAACAATGGGCGGGCAAGGCGTATCAAGAATCCCGCCCGGCCAGTTGCAAAATAACAACGGGTTAAAGCGGACTGTTCCTGCGTGCGCTATTAGATAAATCTATAAGGAGCCGCAGGAGCCAGCGGCTTAACCCTGTGCGTTAGCAGCAAATAAATTTGAAATTATGACACCTACAATAAAAATGAAACATTAATTTACCATCAAAACAAAAATATGCGCTTCGCGGAAAGGCTATAACATAAAATGGATAATCAAACTAAACAACCATTAGAGCT
>CAISVC010000007.1 GCA_903888815.1 uncultured Fibrobacterota bacterium | reverse complement strand
GTCGGCCTGACGGGGCTCGGCAGTGAGGAGCAGACCGATCTCTTTGCCCAGGAACCGGGGACAGCCGCCCTTGAGGTGGCGGAAGCGGCCATGGACCGGATCACCGAGCGTTTCGGCGCTGAAGTGATCGGAAAAGGCCGGGACATCGATCACAAGAACAATAAACACAAGGATACCCTGCTATGATCTCCGTTATCACCTACTGCCGTCATCCGATACCGAAATCGATCCAGGAGCGCAATGTCGCGAAGACTGCAGGGACCGAGTACGAATATCTGGTCATTGACGGGAGCAAAGGGCCGCTCTGTTTCGCAGCGGCCTATAACTGGGCTCTCACCCGGGCCAAGGGCGACATTCTCGTTTTCATCGGAGACGACTGCTATTTCATGAATGTGAATTGGGGGCCGGCATTGTCTGCTAAATTTGCTCGTGATCCGTCGCTCGGCATAGTCGGCGTTGCCGGTACTCAGTACCTTTTCGCCGACAAGTATTCATGGACCGCGGCCGGCAGGCCTTTTGTCAAGGGACGTATCGTGTACCATCTTCAGAACGGTGATTTTTTCGCCGCTGTTTTTTCCAACGAAAAGGGCGATTTTGAAGTTGTCTCCTGCGACGGCAGTATGCTGGCCGTGAGGGCGGAGCTGTTTAAAAGTTTCCGGTTTGACGAAAAAACTTTTCAGGGCCCATCTTTTTACGACCTTGATTTCTGTCTTCAGGTGCGGTCCAAAGCGCGTCTTATCGTAACGAGCGATGTCACGGTTAAAAGGATGGCGCAACTGGTTTATGATGATGAATGGAATAAGGCGGGAAAGGCGTTTCTGCAAAAGCATCAGAAGGATCTTCCCGCATCGTGCGCGCCGACGGCCCCTGATCCCGAGCACATTGTTTCTTCGCACATGGTGAATTTAAAAGGCAAGGCTTCGCCGGAGACGTTTTGTTGATTTTGTAGAGACGTACGGCCGTTCTAAGTATAATGCCATTATCCTTATCTAAAGACCTGCAAGGGAATAATGGTATTATTTTCTGCAGGTAAGGTCTTTAGACCGTACGTCTCTACTGCCATTTACCCGCATTTCGAAAAACCGCAGGATTTGCAGACCGCGCAGCCGCCTTCATTTTCCATGATGCCGCCGCATTCCGGGCACTGCGGGCAGTATCCCATGTCAAGGCCCGTGAAGGTGATCTGCGGATTCGCCGAAGCGCCCCGGACCTCGGTGACCGCTTTTTCCAGCACACGGCCGATGGCATCGGCGCAGGAGAGGATCATTTCGCCTTCATGCCAGGTCGGGATCGGGCAGCGGATGCCGCGGAGCTGCTCGACAATAGCATTGGGGTCAACGCCGGCGCGCAGCGCGAGCGAAATGAGCCGGGACACGGCTTCGGCGTTCGAGGCCGCGCAGCCGCCCGACTTCCCCATCTGGGTGAATACTTCGCAGAAACCGTAAGCATCCGAGTTGATGTTGACATACAGGGTACCGCAGCCGGTTTTGGTCTTGTAGGTGCGGCCGTGAGTGACTGCGGGCCGCGGACGCGGATGAAGCGTGCCCGGAATTCCCGCAGGCGCCGGTTCGGCCTTGGCCGCGCCGCCTGTACCGGCGGTAATCACCTGGTTTTTGCGTGACCCGTCGCGGTATACGGTCACGCCTTTACAATTAAGATCATAGGCGTAGCGGAAAACTTCTTCGACGTCGGCCACCGTGGCATCATGCCTGAAATTAACGGTTTTTGAAACCGCATTGTCGGTATATTTCTGGAACGCGGCCTGAATGGTCACATGCGCCCGCGGCTCGATGTCGTGCGCGGTCACGAAAACATCACGGATACGCCGTGGAATACCGTAGATCTTGTAAAGGCTGCCGGTATCGGCCACCATCTTCATGAGCTCTTCCGAGTGAAAGCCCTCGTCCTGGGCGACCTTCCTGAACGCGGGATGCACCTCAAGGAGCTTTTTTCCGTCGAGCACGTTTTTTTCGTAGACGATGGCGAAGAGCGGCTCGATGCCGCTCGAACAACCGGCAATCATGGAGATGGTGCCGGTCGGCGCGATCGTAGTGACCGTAGCATTCCGCATGCGCAGGCCGCCTTCGTGGTCATATATCGACCCGTCGAAGTTCGGGAACACGCCGCGTTCGCGCGCCAGAAAGGCGCTCACCTTGCGAGCCTCTTCCTGAATGAATTTCATGATCTCTTCGGCGAGGCTTGCAGCCTGCTGTGAGGCGTATGAAATGCCGAACTCAACCAGGAGATCGGCGAACCCCATGGCGCCGAGCCCTATCTTGCGGTTGCCTTTTGTCATCTTTTCGATCTCGGGGAGGGGATACCGGTTGACTTCGATGACATTGTCGAGGAACCTGACCGCGGT
>CAISVC010000006.1 GCA_903888815.1 uncultured Fibrobacterota bacterium | reverse complement strand
CAGTAAGGTTTTTTAATATACTAAATTATTTGAAATTATGTCAACCCTCTGTTTCAGGCAGTGTTACCGGTTTGTTTCTATATGCAATTTCTATTTATAACGTTTTTCCGGGTATTTTGAATATCTGCCATATCTTTTATGGATAGGATTAAAGTACCATCAGCTATTTTTATAAAATAAGGCAATGAAATTAAAGAGCCCTTTTCCGCGCCAACCGCATCGCGTCCATTCTTCCGGCTGTCTGTTTGCCGTCGGTATTATTTTATTCTCGGCCGGAACCCTCACGGCAAAAATGCAAACGCTGCCGGGAGCGCAATCCGCACGTACCTATCAGGCAATCGGTGTCCGCGAATTCGAATCGCGGATGAGGCCTTTTTTCGATAGCAAGCTCAAAGGTTTTAAGGACCGGTTCAGGCTTCCCCGGAGTCAGCTTCCCTGCGAAACCGATTTTCTCCAGCTTGCTTTACTGTGGAACCGCCTGAGCCCGGAATTTAAAACACTTTACAAAAAGGCAACTCAGATTCCCGACTCCTTTGCAATGTATATCTCGCCGGGCGGACACTTTGAGGTTTATTATACCACCTCCGATACCTCACTGAGGGTCGATTCCACCGACACGATACGTTATGGCGCCGGATCGGACTGGCGTCCGCGGCTGCCAGTGCCTAACGGTGTTCCCGATTATGTCGATGAGGTAGCATGGGCGCTGGACAGCAGCTGGTCGATGGAAGTCGATCGGTTCAATTTCATCCGGCCGCTTCCCAATAAAGACAGCATTCACACCTCAGACCGCTACCGTGCGGTTATCACCTGGTTCAACCCCGGATGGTACGCCTTAACCTATCCGGATGGGAAGGCGGACAGCGCCGCTGTAAAAGGCTATACCAGCCATATTGAAATACGCAATACCTGGAGCGGCAGCGAATGGAATGCGCTCGGGTATACTATGCATCCCGAAAACGCGGTCAGGGTGACCTGCGCCCACGAGCTTTTCCACGGCGTCCAGTACGCCATGACCTGGAACCTGCCGTACGATGACCAGCTCGACAATTTCCCCCTTGCCTGGATAGAAGGCACTGCGGTGCTCATGGAAGAACTTGCATTCGATTATGTCAACGAGTATCTGCAATATGCGGGTTTCTTTTTCAACGACCCCCAAATGTCGTTTTTTGATGCATCCATTGACGTGCGCGTCTATACCAATGCGCTCTTGACAAAGTACCTTTTCGAAAAAGCCACTGGATCCCCGCGCATCGATTTCATAAGGAACATCTTTTTCGTCAATTATGCGCAGGTGACCCCGTTCCATCCGAATCTGCGCGCAACCTCGCTCTCGTTCGGCTCGCCATGGACGGACATTCTCAACCATTTCCATACCGGAAGCTATTATACCGGCGCACGCGCGGATACCGCGCGATTCCTTGCCGATGCGGGACTCATGGGCGCGTGGAGCGTTCCCCGTGATACGCTTTCCAGCACTTTTACCGTGGTCAAACCGGTCAATTCCTACGGCATGCAGCTGTTCAGCTTTGCACCTGATTCAGGCCACCATGATACCCTCTTTATCGGCCTTGCCGGTGAACGGAATCTGGATACGCTGCCGTATCCCCTGTGGGGCGCATCGTGTATCATTAAAAGACCGATGCAGTCCGACTCGCTCCTGTCTTTGTCAATTGACACGGCCGGTCGGGCAGCCTGCAGCATCGCCGGCTGGAAAACGCGGAGCGGTTGTATGATTATCACCAGCAACGGGCATCCCTCGGAAAGAAAAAACATGACCGTCTCTCTCCTGCCCTGTCCGGTCATGTACCGTGCGGGCGAGAAAAAGACTCTTCGCACCGCAGCTGCCGACAATCACTGCGCCATAACAGCAGAGGTAACGGCAAAACGGGATCTACGCTGCGCTCTGACCGCCTGCATTGTTTCTTCGTTTTCGCGGGCCCTCCCTCCATCGAAACTGGCGCTTTCCCCGTTTTTTGAGGTCAGCTATCCCGCTGTCTGGGGCGGCGATGCCGCCATATCGCTCACGTTCTCCCTGCGCTCATCGTTTCTTGATTCAGTAAAGAAGAGTAAGGTCATTCTGAACGACTCGACCCGTGTATTCCGATGGAATGCATTAGCCGGAGCATGGGAACAGATGCCGAGCCGGGCCGCTTCAATCGCCGACACGATCTCCTGGCGTGCCGACTCCGCCCTGCAGGGGATCTATGTCATCTGCGCGTCTGAATTCTCCGCACAAGACTCGTCAGGAAAAATCGCGATCTACCCCAATCCGGCCCATATCAGGGCGCGGAAATTAATGCTTTTTGAAGGAAGCGGCATTCAGGAAATCCGCATTTACTCCGTTGACGGCACGCTCGTTTCGAACTCCCTGGATGCTCAGGCCGGGGTTTTTAATAAATACAATGGCGGAATTCAGTGGCAGCTCGTGAACAGTCATGGAAAGAATGTCGTTCCGGGCTATTATACGGCGGTTATCACCCGGATTGATCCGCTCACCGACAAAAAGAACTCCACGCTTCACAAGGTGCTTGTGTTTCCCTGAGGATCGGAAGAGAAGGCAGTCAATTGCAAAGATGACCGGAGTACTACTGCGATAGCGCTATTGTCCGCTCTTCTTCTCGGCACTCGCCACCGCAAACACCTGTATTCCCTCTCCCCTGCCGAATGCCGTTAAACCTTCGCCGGAAGTGGCGGTCAGCGCAACATGATGAGCGGGCAGCGACAGAAGTTTCGCGATTGATTCCCGCATGGCAGGCAGATGCTCCGCAAGGTGCGGACGCTGCGCTTCGATGGAAACCGATACGTGAACGAGCCTGTATGCGGTCAGCAGTTCAAGCGACTTTGCACAATAGATGCGGCTGTCGCGGATCCCTTTTTTCAGACAGAGATCGTCGGAGACAGCGCCGAGCACCGGAATACCGTGGAGCCCTGAAATCGCATTGGTGATCGCATGGAGCACCACGTCGGCGTCGCTGTTGCCGGCAAGTCCCGCGCAGCCCGGAATTACCACACCGCCGAGAACCAGCGGCTTTGCTGAGCCTTCGGGTTCGAAACGATGGGAATCCTGACCTATCGCGGAAATGTGCATCGAACCTCCGGAATTAAAATGCCGCGCCTG
>CAISVC010000005.1 GCA_903888815.1 uncultured Fibrobacterota bacterium | reverse complement strand
GCAGACCTTCAGCCGGATACGAAACGAAATAGAAGACCGCGTCCTTCTGCCGTACCTGCGTCGCGAACATTTCGGTATCCTCCTCTTTTTTTTAGCTAGTGGCTTTGCGCCGTACACTTCCTTCCAGAGCCTTTTGATGCGGAAGCACCTTCGCTCAATCGGCTTTCCGACTTAGAGTGTTATTGCAGATTTCCACGCTTCGCGTAATTTACCGCCTCTCTCGCTCAGGCCGCGCAAAAGCCTCTTTCAGGAAGGCACGGCACAGAAGTAACATACTTAGCGCATTTTTTTATTTCAACCTGATTTTTTAATATACCCATGAATAATTACCCTGCGCAACAACCATTTTTCAGAAACGAATGAAAGATAAAAATTATCCCTCCGGCGAATACAAATTATTGGCCGAAATTCAAAAAACTCTGGGGCCGGCAGCCTTTCCGGGCGGGCCGTATGAATTGACGCTCGGCGATGACGCCGCCGTACGCCGGGGCGTCAGCGGTGAGCGTATGATTCTGACCGCCGATATTGCGGTGCAGAACGTTCACTTTACCCTTGATATCATGTCTTTTACGGAAATCGGTTTTCGTACCATGGCCTCCAACGTGAGCGACTGCGCGGCAATGGCCGCGCTGCCCGAGGCTGCGCTTGTGCAATTAGTGTTTCCGCGGAATACGCGTGATTTACAGAAGAAGATAATTGCACTCTACCGGGGATTTGCCGAAGCGTGCAGAAAGTGGAATTTCAAGCTGGTGGGAGGCGATCTGTCAGGCGGTACGGCATGGACGATCGGTATCACGGTCCTCGGCGTGGCGCCTGCCCATGGCAGGTTGCTCAGACGAACCGGCGCGCGGCCGGGCGACGCACTCTGGGTCAGCGGATTTGCAGGCCGGAGCGCCGCAGGACTTTTCGCTTTACAGAAGTGGGGAAGAAACCATGTGCCGCGGCGTTATCGCGGGCTTGTTGAGTGCCATGTAAGACCGAATCCTCCTGTAAATCTAGGGATAGCGCTTGGCAGATGCAGAAATGTTCACGCCATGATGGACCTTTCGGACGGTATTTCGAAGGACGGACGGACTCTTTGTTACGATAACAGGCTTGGAGTGGAACTGTCGTTTGACGGACTCAAGGTTCCTGACGATATGATGGCACTGAGCCGGGAGCTCAACATACCTTGGCAGGAATGGGCATTGCACGGCGGAGAAGAGTACGAACTTCTGTTCGCCGCGTCAAAAAGTTTCAGTCAGGCCGATGTGCCGGTAAAATATGGTCGTGGATTGATCCAATTGGGTGTTTTTACCGACAATCACAGGGATATGGTCGTGCGTGAGTCCGGCCGGATCAGAAAAGTGCCCAAAAGAAGCTGGGATCATATTACAGAAGCCTTGCATGGGAAATGAGTCATGAGTATTTTAACCGGCTGTTTTAAAGAAATCGATGTCATTACATAAGCAGGGGTCACCGAGGTTGTCGAGCGAACATCGGGGAGCAGTATTGGGGACCCCAGAGAGCGAGGCAATCTTCGGTGACCCTTGCTTGTAAAGAATCTGGTTAGGAATAGACTGAAATGTCAATTATTGATAAAATAGTTTTGAACCCGGTGCAGCGCGAGGCGGTTCTCTACGACGACGGGCCGCAGCTCGTGTTCGCCGGCGCCGGCACCGGCAAAACGCGCGTGCTGACGGCAAAGATCGCCTGGCTTATCGAACAGGGGCTCTATCCGGCCGAGATTTTCGCGGCGACCTTCACCAACAAGGCGGCGCGCGAGATGCGGTCGCGCGTCGAGGCCCTGACCAGCCTGCCGGTCGAGGGGATGTGGATCGGCACCTTTCACTCGATGTGCGCCCGAATTCTCCGGCGTGAAGGCACCCATATCGGCTATCTGCCTTCTTTCACCATTTACGACACCGCCGACCAGCTCAGCCTCATGAAGAAGGTTCTGAAAAGTTTACAGATTGACGACCGCAGCATGCCGCCGCGTCAAGCGCTGGGAAAGATTTCGAGCTATAAAAATTCATGTACTCCTCCGGAAAAGCTCGAGAACGAGGCCAGGAGTTTTTACGACCAGGAACTTATCCGTGTTTACAAAGCGTACCAGAAGGCGCTCCGCGATCAGCAGGCAATGGATTTCGACGACTTGCTTGCAAACACCGTCTATCTGTTTGAACGGGCGCCGGCCGTGCTCGAGCGGTACCGGCATGCTTTCAAGCATGTGCTGGTCGACGAGTATCAGGACACCAACACCGCCCAGTTCCTTTTCCTCAAATTGCTTTCGCAGAACCACGGACGTGTTTTCGTGGTCGGCGACGATGACCAGAGCATTTACGGATGGCGCGGCGCGCAGATCGAAAATATCCTGTCGTTCGAAAGGGAGTTCCCCGGCACAAAGGTTTTCACACTCGAGCAGAACTACCGTT
The DNA here is from genome assembly GCA_903888815.1 of uncultured Fibrobacterota bacterium. Lineage (GTDB taxonomy): Bacteria > Fibrobacterota > Chitinivibrionia > Chitinivibrionales > Chitinispirillaceae > BOG-1184. The sequence goes on along the minus strand of CAISVC010000005.1, from coordinate 1,484 downwards.
CGACAAAAGTCATCCTCGATTTCGCCAATGCCGCTATTAAGGAAAACCAGACCCGCGCTCCCAAGAAACTCTGGACGTCCCGCGACAGCGGTGACGAGGTGACGGTCAACCGTTTCCGGGACGACCGGCAGGAGGGCGACGCGGTCGCCGAACGTATCGAAGAGCTGCAGCGGAAAGGGGTAAAAGGCGGCGACATGGCGATTCTGTTTCGCACCAACGCGCAGTCGCGGGTGTTTGAGGAGGTCCTCCGGCGCCGGAAAATCCCGTATATATTGATCGGCGGCATCAGTTTTTACGAGCGGGCGGAAATCAAAGACTGCCTCGCGTACCTGCGTCTGCTTGTCAATCCGAAGGACAATGTGAGTTTCGAGCGGATCTTCAACCTGCCGTCGCGCGGTTTGGGTGAGAAAGCGTACGAAAACCTGGCCGAACTTGCCGGCAAACGGAACGAATCGCTGCTCGAAGCGCTTCTCACCGGGGACCCCGCGGCCCTGGCGCCACGGTATCAGCAGGGCTTTTCGGAGGTCAGAGATATTTTTGCACTGCTTGCCGATTGTGAAAAACAGCACGAACCGCCGCCCCAGATTTTCAACGAAATGCTTAAACTCAGCGGCTACATGGACATGCTGACCGGCGAAGATACCGAAGAGTCGGCAGGCAGGATCGAGAACATCAATGAACTTGCCAATGCACTCACCATCTGGACCGAGGAGCAGCACCCTGACAAAGGCCTCGCCGATTTTCTCGAAGAGGTGACGCTGGCGACCGATGTTGACGCATGGGATCAGAAAGACGAAGCGGTGAACATGATGACGCTCCATTGCGCCAAGGGGCTGGAGTTCCGGTGCGTATTTCTGGTCGGACTCGAGGACGGGATCATTCCCTCGCGCCAGAATTTCGACGACGAGAAAAAGGTCGAGGAGGAGCGCCGGCTTCTGTATGTGGGGATAACGCGCGCCATGCAGCGGCTCGAATGTTCGCACGTCGATTACCGGTGGCGGTTCGGCGACCTTATTCCAGGGTATCCGTCGCGTTTCCTGCAATCCATACCGCAGGAGCTCTATACGTTCAGGGACCGGAGCAACTATTTCGGCACTCCGGCCGCAGAAGAAAAGAAAAAGGCTAAAAAAGAAAGAGCAGGACTACGGCAGGCTTCATTATTGACACCATCGGCGCGGCCCCGGACGCCTGTCTATGACCGGGATGATTTTTCGCAGGAAACCGTAGAGTTCAGGATGGGACAGTTTGTCACGCACAGGATCTACGGCAGGGGAAGGATCGTGTCGATAAGCGGTTTCGGCGAAGACATGAAATTGTCCGTCCTGTTTAATGACGGATCGCGAAAAAAGCTCATGGCCCCGTATATACGGACGGCCCTCTCATACACCACCAACAAATGATGGAACAACTCCTATCCGAAGGCGTTGTCGAATCAGCCAATCCACAGCTGATAACTGAAGGCGCGCTGATCATCAGGGCTCACG
>CAISVC010000004.1 GCA_903888815.1 uncultured Fibrobacterota bacterium | reverse complement strand
TGAACGGATTCACCGTGAACGGAGGCCTGTGCCACCATAAAACAGATTTTATTTTTGGAATTTGGAGTTTATTGCCTAAGGAGGTTTCGCCATGGCGACCGTCAATACCGTAATGGGGCCCCTTGATACATCGAAACTCGGTTTTACCCTGATGCACGAACACATCCTTTCCGCCGTACCGCCGCTTCTACGGGAGTACCCGGAACTCATGGGAGAAAACCCGCTCGGACGCACCGTCGCCGAACTCAAGCAGGTGAAGGCGGCCGGCGTGGGTAGTATCCTGGATGCGACGACGCCCGACCTCGGACGCGACGTGAACTTTTTGGCCGAAGTTTCACACCTGAGCGGCGTCAACATCATCATTTGTACCGGCTGGTGGCTCACCGTTCCGGCGGTATTTGCTAACCTGTCAATTGACCAGCTCACGGCGATGTTCGTGAAAGACGTTGAAAAGGGCATCGCCGGCACCGGTATAAAGGCGGGGATATTAAAGGCGGCTGCCGATATGCCGGGCGTCACACCGGAACTGGAAAAAGTCCACCGCGCCGTCGCCCGGGCGCACCTCAAGACCGGCGTTCCAATTATGCTTCACTCTTATTCGCCGGGGCAGGTGGGAAGGCAGCAGCTTGCCATTCTAAAAGACGAAGGCGTCAAACCCGAAAGGATTAAATTCGACCATTCCAATGATACAACGGACACCGAATACCTCTTATCGCTGCTTGATGAAGGCTGCTACCTGGGGCTCGACCGCTACCCCGGACGCAATGCCAGCCCGCTCGCACGCACCCGGACGATGAAAGTGCTTATCGATGCCGGTTATGCCGGAAAGTTGTGCCCTTCGCATGATAGAACAATCATCGGAATACAGGGCGATGCCACACCGCCGGCCGAACTTGAGCGGCGAAAGCTCAACCCGCACGGCTATCTGTATATCAAAAACGTCGTTTTCCGGCAGCTAAAAGAGATGGGGGTTTCCGACAAGGTCATTGACAGCCTCTGTATCGAAGGGCCGCGGAACTTCTTCGAGGGAAAGTAAGGCGTTGGACAAAGATGCAAAAGCAATACAATGTTGGTAGCACAGGCCTCCGTTCACGGTGAATCCGTTCAGGATGAATCCGTGCCTGTGAGCCGTTCAGTTTAGAAATCGTAACTCCTGGACACGTGGGCGATGGTTAAATCTTTTACCGGTTTCGACTTCTTCAATTGAGTACATTTCTTACGGTGATTCTGGTCTGTAAACAGACCACACAGGCGGGGACGCCTGTGCCACCAGAGATATTATTGTTTCGAATTTGTTTGGGATTTGGTGCTTGATAATCGGAATTTCAATTCGAGTGTTGTCTATCGAATATCAACACGCGCAAACACGTAAAATGAACGTTTCCCTTATCTTAAGGAGGAGAACCATGGATGAAATGACAAGACGCGAGCGCATCGCGGCGGCGCTTAAAGGGCAGCCGGTCGACCGGCTGCCGGTCGCTTTCTGGCGGCACTGGCCGGTTGACGATCAGGATGCGGAAGGGCTGGCCCGGGCGCAGCTCGATTTTCAGGGCCGGTACGATTGGGATTTCATCAAAGTCACTCCCTCTCATACTTACTG
>CAISVC010000003.1 GCA_903888815.1 uncultured Fibrobacterota bacterium | reverse complement strand
TTTTTAAGGACTGCTCTTAACTTCTGGCCTTTATCAGGTCCCTTATCTCAGCGAGCAGCTGCTGGTCCCTGGTCGGCTCCGGTGCGACGGCAACCTCTTTCTGCTTCGATTTCATTATCCATCCCAGAAACTTCACGATGAAAACGAACAGCACTGCCGCGATAATAAGAAAATTTACCACCTCGCCGATGAAAAGGCCGTAAGGCACCTCTTTTGCGCCCACGGCGATTTTCCAGCAAAAATACCCCTGGTTTCCGGGCAGAAGCAGGCCTATGATCGGCATGATGATGTGCTTGACAAGGGAGTCGATGATCTTTCCGAACGCGGCGCCGATGATGACGCCGACCGCCATGTCGATGACGTTGCCCTTGAAGGCGAACGCCTTGAACTCCTCGACGAGCGAAAACGCTCTTCTATCAGGGTCAATGCCTGAAATCTTCTGCACCGGATTCATAAAAACCTCTCTTTCTTATGTGTTATATGTGTTATAAGTGTCGATTGCGCATTTGCGATGGTTAAAATAAGTTCTACGCCGGCCTTTTGATATCACAGCCGGCAGGTCGCCCGCCTGAAAATGCCGCTATGTTGTGCGATTGCTATCCCGCACCGCGAATTTTGACAAGCCATGCCGGAATGGGTATAATCCTGTATGAAACTGTCCGATACTCAGGCCTGTCCGGTTAATCCCGACCGTACCTTCCTTTCAGAGGCCTTTTAATTCTGAATGCGCCGAAAGCGCCTCAACCTGACTCCTCCATCCTTCGGGAAGATGTGTCTCTGATTGTCTTCCGTGTGTGGAATAGCTATTTTCCATTGTTAATGTTCCGGCCCGGAAGGTACCATGCACGATAAAGCTTTGGAACTCAATATCCGTACAGGCATCTGTCATCTCCTCTATGCCTATGATATCGGCATGTCCACTGACCTGGCAAAGTGCCTGGAACGCGTGGCGCTGCTTGGAGGGAGCACCACGCTGTCCAATCGTAATCGCCGTGCGCCGAAATATTTCGGTTACGATCCGCAGCCGCTGACCATCATCCAGGAAGCCGCCCTGCCCGCTGTCGGGGCCTATGCAGTATCGCCTTCCGTGTCACTGACCTTCTATGACTTCGGCGCGGTTTCGATCGGCTATGAAATCGGCTTTGCCGGTGATCTTGAGGATGTGCGTGAATTGAGCATTGAAATCGAAAAAAACGACGCTCTTCGCAGCGATTCGCGCCGCCGCACCGAGGATATCATGCGGGCGCTCGGTGATGCCGTTGACCATCCCCTGGTGGCTGCACCGGTGGAGGATTATTCGATTTTCGAAATCAAGGACTTCGACCTTTCCTGCCCGGCCGGCGAACTGCCGAAGCGGGCCAAAGGCATTCTGGCGCAAATCATGCGGGCCGAACAGCAGGCCCTTTCAGCGCAGGAGTCCAGCGATTCGCTTGCCTGCTGCATTACCTACGGCCTTGACGACATCACCCTTATCGACTGGAACGCCGCGATGATCTTTGACCGTGATGCCGATGACGTATGCGCAGTGCTCGAATTCGCCAATGTGGAACTTCTTGAATTACGTTTTCTTGATTATCAGCTTGACGCTTCCCTCGACCGTTCCTATGCGCTGACGTCGCGTCCGCGCAGTTTCTCGCGATGGCTTCCCGGCTGGACCGCGCGCACCATCAGGCAGATTTCGCGGATGCAGCTGGAGGGTGCGATCCTTTTCGAGCGCGTCAGCAATGCTCCGAAACTTCTGGGCGACCAGTTCCTCGCGCGGGTATACCGCCTTGCCGCCCAGCGTTTTCACTTGAGCGAGTGGAACGCCAGTATCCTGCGCAAGCTCGATACCATCGAAGACTTCTACCAGCAGATACACTCCAGGGCCGCCGGACAGCGCCTTGAACTCCTTGATTGGATCATTATCATACTTATTCTCATCGAAGTCATTATTATGCTGCTGCCCAGACATCTGCCGGGCCTGTAATGACGACACGGCTGTTTCAGGAACACAGGGATGCCTGCATGAGGAGCTTAAACGGTTAAACGAAATCGATTTCGTTGACAATTTCCGGCGGACAACAGTATACTTTATTGTAACTGTATCAAAATTGTATCAAACCATATCTGCCGTATCGTCGCACCGTCGTTCCGGCAGCATGTAGAAGAGATCGTCTATGACCTGTGCCGAATGTTCTTACTGTCCCTACCTGCTTATTCTGACGGGTGCGGCGCTCATGCTCTGCTGCATCATAAAATTCAGGAACGCCATCACCATTGCAAAAGGAATGCTGCTGAAAAAAAACCACGGGATATCCCTGCTCCATGGTATGCATCTGTCGCTCATGGTCATTTTTTTTGCGGGATATTGCGTTGTTTTTTATTTCCTGATCCGTGGTATTCAAAGCGCCGGCATTCTTTTCGTCGCAATCGGTTTTTTCTTCGGAGCCCTGTTCGCCCTGCTCAGCATAGTGCTGCAGTTGGACACGCTCTCCTCCATCAAGGTGCAGCACGAAAGCATCAAGCTGGCGAACCAGCAGCTTCTCCAGACCGAAAGCGTCACCATTTTTACGCTCGCCCATCAGGCCGAACTCAGGGGCCTGGAAACCGGAAAACACATAGAACGGACAGCGCACTATGTCAGACTCCTGGCCCAGGGGCTCTCCGAAATGCCTAAATACCGGTCGTATCTGGTATCAGGATATATTGCGGACATTGAAAAATCAGCGCCCCTGCATGATATCGGCATGGTCGCGGTCCCGGATTCGATACTGAAGAAACCCGGGAAGCTGACCCCTGAGGAGTTTGAAATCGTAAAAACGCACTGCGAGAATGGCGCCAGGCTCCTCAGGACAGCGGACGGGAAGCTGAGTTTCCAGTCGTTTCTGAAAATCGCGGTCCAGATGGTCGCCTCGCACCATGAAAAATGGAACGGCAAAGGCTATCCCAGAGGTCTGGCGGATGAATCGATCCCGCTCTCAGGCAGGATCATGGCGCTTGCGGACGTCTACGACGCGCTGCGGAGCGATTACCCCTATAAAAAACGCCTTTCACATGAAGAAGCCTGCAAAATCATCGCAAAGGAAAAGGGCGAGCATTTTGATCCGGACATCGTGGAGGTTTTTTCCAGCATCGAAAGCAAGTTTCATGAGATTTCCGTTGGATTAGCAGGATAAGAATTTCCGCACCCCTCGCACGGGGATATTGTATATGACCGCCATCAACTTCACCTACGCGCTTATTT
>CAISVC010000002.1 GCA_903888815.1 uncultured Fibrobacterota bacterium | reverse complement strand
TACTATTTCAGGAAGGCGGCATGCGGATGGAATTTTTCCATAGGACGAGTCTATTGCAAAGAAACCTTCCGTGTCATGATTCTTTTTCCGTCGGAATCGACGGTAACTATGTACAGGCTGCGGCCGAAACGTTGCGTGCCGATTGTTATTGCCGTTCCGGAACCAGAAACTCTCGCGACCACTTTGCCCTGCGTAGATACAACCTCCATGCGGTAAACGGGTCCGGGCGTGAGCCCGTACAGTTGCAACCCGTTCCTCGTGACGCGCACTGCCGGCCGTCCGGCTGCGGCGCCAGGGTTCTTGGTGCCGACAAGCACCGTCGTGGCCCCGTTATAGGGTTCCGCAACAAGGGCGCCGGTACCCTGATATTCCGCGTTGATGGTTTTCGATTCACCGGGAAGCAGCGTGAAATAGCTGTCGCTGAAAAAGACCGGAAGAATACGGTTGCCGCTGTTGTCCAGGACTTTGAGACGGATAAAGAACGCGACAATTGTCCCGGTATTGGAAATCGTGACGCTTGGAGTCGTGTTGTTCGCCAGTGTCAACACCGCAGGGGCAAGGGTGTTTATGTCGGAATAATCCAGCCATGTTTTTCCCCGCCAGTAAAAATTCTCCGAGACAAGTGTCGTGCCGTCACTCTTGTAAAGCCTCAAACGGATAAAATGCACGTTTGACAGACCAGAAGCAGGAAATGCCAGATTGAACGCCGTGAGCGACGAGTCACGGGGTACCGAAAGGGTAACCGAATTATAATATTGCTGACTCCCGTCCATATTGTACACCCAGGCCTTTGCCTGCACGCCGGACAGGGGCGCACGCGAATTGTTTGCCACGACGACATCGCTGTTCTGGCAGTTCCACAGGATATGAATGCGCTCGCACGCTTTTTCCGCGGCAAAAAACCCCCCGGTATAATCACCGAAATAATCATAGGTCTGGCATTTGAGGGACGGCCATGCCGGATGGCTCATCCAGAGAAGCAGGCCGCTGCCGCGGTTGTCCTGATATGTTTCGAAAATCGCCTGCACCGCCTGGTAATTCAGACACTGGGCCTTTTTGCAGAAATCCTCGATTCCGGTTGCCGGATCGTACCGGTTCTGCAGCTGGACCTCGAACGTATCGTCGCGCGGCTGCGTCCAGTCATGGACGCCCCACATGTTGTTTATGGGCCACAGGTTCGAGCTGCCCAGAGCCAGATTCATGCTTTCGTACACCATGGGCGCGACAACGCCGAGCTCGCTGTGCAGCGTGCCGGTGCCTTTATTGACAAAGTACCATTTCGGGTCTTTTAATTCATACGGGCCCCTTCCGGACAGGGGATCGTCCGAGGAGCTTGACACGTACGTTCTGGTCCCGTCGTGGTCGACGGTCACTGCCCTGAGCGAATCATCGAGACCGGCGATCCCGGGAGACCCGGAGGCTGCGTCACTCGGGTTCCCCTCATTTCTTCCGCACCAGAGCGCGATTGACGCGTGGTTCCTTTGCCGGTAAACCTTGTCATGCGCGCACCGGATGAACGCCGCAACGCTGTCCGGGTTCGGCCCGTCAACAGGGTTTGCAAGCCAGAAATCGTCGAAAACGAGAATGCCGTATTTATCGCACGCGTCGTAAAACGCGTCATGCCCGGTCTGGCCGACCCAGTTCCTGATCATGTTGAAGTTCATTTCCCTGTGCATCCGCACCCATTGATCGTACTTCGCCGGCGTTGCCCGGAGCATCAGTTCAGGCATGCCCCAGTTTCCGCCGAACAGCATGATGCGTTCCCCATTGCAGAACAGGAAAAACCTGTTCGTGCCGACCGTGTACGAAAATTGCCTGACGCCGACTTTTATGGTCTGTGAGTCCGACACCGCCCCTGCGATGGAAAACTTCAGCGTGAGAGCGTATAGATATTGGCCGCCATATCCGCTCGGCCACCATAAATTCGGATTTGTCATCCTGAGTTCTGGAAATTTCGTGGTATCGAAAATGACTTCTTTTGCCGCATTTGCCTGGACCGTACACGGCTGGGAAACAGAGATGCCGCCGATGGACGCCTGCATCGTTCCGGTGCTCTGCGACGAAGAATAATTATTCAGGGTTGCCTTGATCCACAGAGTCGCTTTTGTCGTGTCGGGCACCGGAATGGAACTTCTGAAAATGGGGTTCTGGATCATCACGGGATTGACGGACGTGAGGTACACATTGTCCCATATCCCGATGTCCCTGCCGCGGACCGTGGGGATCCAGTTCCAATGCTGGCTTGCCGTGAATGTCGGGCAATCCGCGCCGAGCACGCCGCCGTTCATGGTGCCCCAGTGGAGCGTCTGTGCACGGACCGGCCCCGGATGCGCGCACGGATAAATAAGAACAGCCAGACACGCGGTTGAATCAGGGGTAACATCGCCCGTTATGTCGTACCTGCCCCGCATGAAAGCATAGGCACAATTGCCCTTGAAATGGCCATTCACCCAGATATCCGCCTTCCAGTTTATGCCGTCGAAATTCAGAATGATTTTCCGGCCGGAATATGATGATGGGACCTTGAACTCAGTTCTGTACCAAAACTGCCGGTTTTGAGACGCATCATCTGTCAGGGTCTGGTTGTTCTGGTAGACCGGATCAGAGGCAAGTCCCTGGGCAACATAGGAAGTAAAAACAGTTCCCGGCACAGTCGCCGTGATCCAGGAACTTATATCGAAACCGACTTTTGAGAGGGTAGCGCCATCCGTTGCCACATCCGCCTGTGCTTTTAATTTCCAATTGCTATTCAGGTAAACGGCGCTATCTAAGGCCGCGAAACTGGTAGAAACGATTATTCCGATGACAATTTGTATGAAAAACCAGATCCTGATTAAATTTTTCCAGAAAAAGGCCTGTGCAAATTTCATCGCTCCCTGCCTTTTCATTGAATGGCTTCACGAGAAAATATAGGGGTTTCGACACATTATTGTCAAATTTAAAAAAGCGAGCCTCGTGGCTCGTCTTGTGGCTCCGGGGGCGTCCTATGGAAAAATCCCGTCCGTCTTGTAATACTTCTGAAATAAGGGATGCCGGCCCGCCTTGCCTCCCTGTGTGAGGCTTGAGTATTTAATTTTTATAGTACCAGTGGCAGACTTGTTTAGTGTAGCCATCATTTGTACCAGCAAAC
>CAISVC010000001.1 GCA_903888815.1 uncultured Fibrobacterota bacterium | reverse complement strand
GGCATCGGAATATTACGGGGAAGACCCCTATCTGTGCGGCCGCATGATGGAAGCCGATGTCCGGGGCGTCCAGTCGAAACGGTGCATAGCGACCATCAAACACTTCGCGTGCAACAACAAGGAATCGAACAGGACCACCCTGAGCGCGGTCATGGACGAGCGTTCGCTGCGGGAGATCTATCTTTACAACTGGAAACCCTCCATCGCGGGTATCATGGGCTGTTGGGGAATCATGAACGCCTATAACAGGGTCAACGCACCTACGTCAAGCTATTGCGCTTCGAATAAATATCTTTTAAGCACCCAGCTGCGCGATGAGTGGGGATACAAGTTTCTTGTCATGACCGACTGGGGGGCCAGTTTCGATAACATAACGCAGGGCATCAATTGGGGCACTGATCTCCAGATGCCCTCGGCGAGCGTGTATACCGTGAGCAGTATCACCGGCTTTTCCGACAGCCTTGTCAATGTTCATGCGAAGAGAATCATTCTTGCCCATGAAATGCTCGGCGATATGGAGAGCGGATACAGCATCAGCGGAACCTATGCATCAACGGTGAACAGCGCAGCGCACGCGCTCGTGGTGAGGAATGTCGGAGATGGGGGGATCATTCTCGCAAAAAACACTGGTAATCTTCTGCCCATCCCCAAAACAGGGAAAACCATCGCTATTACCGGTCCCTATGCGGCAACCTGCCGTCTCGGTCCCGGCGGCAGCAGTGCAGTAACCCCGCCGGCGGCCAGCCAGATCAATCCTACACAGGGTGTTAATGCTTTACTTGCCGGTGTCGGAGCAGGAGCAACAACGGTCACGACCGACCTGAATGCCGCTGATTACATCCTCGTATTCGTGGGGGTCACCGGAGAGGCCGAAGGAAGCGACAGGTCGAACCTTGCGCTTCAACCGGCAGAGGGTGAAACCTCCGTCTCAACAGCACTGGCCGCCACTAATGGGGCAAATAAAACGATCGTCATTTATGTGGCCGGCAGTGCCGTTTCCGCGGGTACGTGGTCTACGGCTCCTGCAATTCTCCTAGCCTTTTACCCGGGGCAGCAACAGGGAAACAGCATCGCGGACGTGCTGTTCGGCGATGTCAACCCGAGCGGCAAGCTGGCGGTCACGTTCCCGCAGAGCGCTTCCCAATTGCCGAACTTCACGGTAAGCGGTAATCTCCTGCAATACCCGAGATGCGATACGGCGCACGGCTATTTCAGAATGGATAAAACGGGCGCAAAACCGCTGTTCTGGTTCGGACACGGCTTCAGCTACACGACGTTTTCATATACCGGTCTGCAGGTCTATCCATCGCAGATCAAGGCCGGTGACATCGTGCGAGTCCGGGTCACGGTGACGAATACCGGAAGCCTTGCGGGAAAAGAGGTCGTCCAGCTCTATCTGTCAATGCCGAGCACCGCCTCGCTTCCGGTGCGAGTGCAGGACCTGAGAGGGTTCAAGAAAGTGTCATTGAATGGCGGAGCGAATACAACGGTTGACTTTGTGCTTACCCAAGAAGAGATGCGGGTGTATAATCCGAATGGCGCGGACTTTAACGGCACCGGATTCTGGACCGTTCTTCCAGG